>JANOSS010000047.1:0-8456 GCA_031415995.1 Caulobacter sp.
CTAAGGAACGCAGGTTCTCCACCTCCGTGGTGGGGGCGCAGGCGGTCTTGCGGCCCGTTGACACGATTTTGGAGAACAAGAATGACTGCCTACGTTTTTGAAACCATCACCGACGCGCAGGCCCTGGCCTTCGTGAACGGCACCGACACCCTGACCTTCGCCGACCAGGCCGCCACGGCCGCGAACGTCACCTACGTCCTGACCGACGCGACCCCGACCGCCACCGCCAAGATCACCGTGACCTACGGCGCGCGTTCGGTCGTCTTTGAACAAGCCGACCTCAGCACGATCAGCTTCTCGGACGGTTCCAAGTTCGAGATCAGCGCCACCACGATCACCGGCTCGGGTTTCGCTGACGCCCTGTACCTGACCACCACCGGCGTGATCAACGCCGGCGCCGGCAACGACCGCGCCAGCGGTTCGTCGCTTGCCGACACCCTGAACGGTGGTACGGGCAATGACGTCGTCACCGGCGGTGCTGATGCTGACATCCTGAACGGCGACAACGGCAACGACACGCTGAACGGCGATTCGGGCGCTGACACCATCGACGGCGGCAACGGCACCGACACCATCAACGGTGGTACGGGCGCTGACGTCATCACCGACGGCGACGCCACTGCCGCCAACGACGTGTTCAACGGCGGCAACGACGCTGACACCATCACCGGTGGCCTCGGCAACGACACCATCAACGGCGACAACGGTAACGACAACCTGACCGCCGGCGCTGGCACCGACACCATCTTCGGTGGTTTCGGCAACGACACCATCGCTCTTGACGCTGCCGGTTCGTGGGCCCAGGGCAACCAGGGCAACGACACCATCACCGGCAACTCCGGTGCGGACACCATCTATGGTGGCCAGGACAACGACACCATCGTTGGCGCGGCTGGTAACGACTTCCTCCAGGGCAACCTGGGCAACGACACCATCAGCGACGCGTCGGGCGATGACACCATCCGTGGTGGCCAGGGCAACGACACCATCACCAACACCGCGGGCAATGACTTGATCTTCGGCGATCTGGGCGATGACACCGTCAACGGCGGCACCGGCAACGACAACATCGACGGTGGCGACGGCGCTGACTCGCTCGTTGGCGGCGCTGGTAGCGACTCCATCGCCGGCGGCGCTGGCGACGACACCATCACCGGTGGCGCTGGTCAGGACTTCATGACCGGCGGCGACGGCGCTGACACCTTCGTGTTCACTGCCGCGTCCGACGCCACGATCGCTGACGCTGGTAACTCGGTTTCGGACGTCATCACCGGCTTTGCGGCTGGCGACATGATCGACATCGACGCTGCTGGCGCCGTGTCGAACTACTTCGAAGGCGAAGCTGCTTCGTACACCGCCGCTCTGACCCTCGCGAACGCCAAGTTCGCCGAGAGCCTGACGGTTCAGTATGTTGCCGTTCAGGTCTCCAGCGACGTGTACGTGTTCGTGGATAACACCTCGGGCGCGGGCACCACGACGGACAACGTCATCGTTCTGCTGGGCACGACCCTGGCGAGCGTGTCGGAATCTTCCTTCATCTAAGATCCGACGACTGCACCAAGATTGCGGGGCCATCCTTCGGGATGGCCCCCTTTTTTTGCCTTCAATGCCTCTATGGCGACCCCGCCGGTCGGAGTTCATGTCAAACGCTGCCATCTATCTGAATCCCGAAGCCTTTGACACGTCCACCAAGGTGCTGATGGGCCGCCATTCCGCCGGCGAGAGCTTTCTTCGGGGCTATCTGCGCCACGCTGACGTCGACGCCTACCATTTCTGGAACGTCGCCAACCGTCCGACCAAGGATCTCGAGGCCTTCGTCAACCAGGTCGAGCCGATCCGCAGACCCGTCAACTGGATCTCCAACAGCAATCGCGGCGGCCTGGGCGGTGTCGGCGTGGTCAACCTGCCGGTTCCCGGCCTTTCGCTCGAAGCCTGGGCGCGACGCCCGCTGGGCGACGGGGCCTATTCCATCTGCGGCATCACCCACACCACCGCCACCGAGCGCGTGATGGACGTGATCGGCAATATGCTGATCGCCCCGGTCCAGCCATGGGACGCCCTGATCTGCACCTCGCGCGCTGTGCACGCTGCTGTAGAGACCCAGATCGAGGCGACGAACGCCTATCTGACCTTCACCCTGGGCGCCACCCAGATCCTCAAGCCCCGCATTGAAACCATTCCTCTGGGCATCAATGCGGCCGACTTCTTCACCACACCGGACCAGAAGAAGGACTGGCGCGAGAAGCTGGCGATCGATGACGACACCGTCGTCTGCCTCTATGTCGGCCGGTTCAGCCCCGGCGCCAAGATGAACCCCATGCCCATGGGCATGGCCCTCGAGCGTGCGGCGGCGATCTCAGGAAAGAAGATCGCCTGGGTCGTGGCGGGCTGGGGCGCCGGCGACGAGGAGACTGAAAAATATCACAAGGCCAGTCGCGAGAGCTGCCCCAGCGTCCAGTACATCCCCCTGGATGGACGTCTGCCGGAGGTGCGCTTCTCGATCTGGGCCGTGGGCGACTTCTTCCTGTCGCTGTCGGACAACGTCCAGGAAACCTTTGGCCTGACACCGGTTGAGGCCATGGCGGCGGGCATGCCCAATGTCGTCTCCGACTGGGATGGCTACCGCGACACGGTTCGCCACGGGATAGACGGCTTCCGGATCTCCACCTATGCGCCCGGTCCGGGCAAGGGCGAGGATCTGGCCTATCGCTACGCCAATCAGTGGCTGCGCTACGATTCCTATGTCGGCGCGGCCAGCCAGGCCACCGTGGTCGATGTCGATGAGGCCGCCCGGGCGATCGCCGAGCTTGTGAGCGACCCGCTGCTGCGAAAGCGCATGGGGGCCAATGCTCGCGAGCGGGCCGTCAAGGAATTCGACTGGGCCACCGTCATCAAGACCTATCAGGCGCTGTGGGGCGACCTGAACGCCCGACGTCTCGCCGAGCGCGGCCGGGTTTCCCGCCCACGCAACGTGCCCAACAATCCCTGGCGGATGGATCCCTTTACGCTGTTTGCGTCCTATCCCACCGAATATCTGACGGCGACGACGATGGTCCGCCTCAATCCCGACGTGACCTGGGACAAGGTCAAGCGGCTGATTGATGAGCCGATGGCCCGGATCGGCGCCGTCATGCTTCCCACCGAGAAGGAACTGCAAGCTCTCGTTGAAGCTTTGATCAAGGTGCGACAGAGCAGCGTCGGGGATCTGACCCGTCAGCACCCGCCGGTGCGCAGCGTCCTTCTCGAGCGCGGCGTCCTCTGGCTGGCCAAGTACGGCTTCGCCACGGTGATCGGCAGGTCCGACATCATCCCCGACTGACGCGGCGGGCAGACAAAATCCGCTGAATACTTCCGGGGCTCCGGGCCGATTGCGACCCGTCTGGAGCTCCAGCGCCCAGCGCCGCCGGCAGACGTGCGCCTGGGCGATAGGGTCGGGACCGGTGGGCGAGCCCGGCGGCCCTTCGGGCAGCCGACGACGCGACGTGAATCTGCACCTGCCGCCGGATGGACGACAGGAACCGTCCCGCGCAACACAGCGAAAACGCCGAATCAGCAACTTCGACTGAGAACCGTGTTACTCGGAGCGCAGATCGAAGCCTGCAGCCTTGCCCAGCCCAAAAACTCGAACGGCCGAGCCGCAAAACCATTAAGTTTCGCAACCCGGCCGGAGTGACACAGCCGCGCTGGAGAACAAGGCTGAGACAGGAATATGCCACAGATCAGGTTCACCTGAAAGGGGAAACGCCCGTCAATGACGGGCCGTCGACACAAGATCGTTAAATTGTGATCGACCAGGTGGTGTCGACCACCGTGACGCCCCTATTTGTCACAACATAACGGCCTTCGTAGCGCCCCTTGCGCCAGCCGCCGGCCGGCGCTTTCTTGCCTGTGAACAGCACATACTGGGCCTTGGCGCTCGTCAGCGGGGCCACCTGGTTGTCGCCCAACACGACGCCGTCGGGCCCCTTGAGGGTAAGGTGGGCCTCGTCGCCGACCTTCAGGCCGATGGACCGGACATAGGCCACCAGTGGGGTCGCCGGGCCCGGCTTCGGGAGGTCTCCGGCCTCCACCTCGGCCATCCCGGCTGGACCAGCCGCGAAGCCCTTGTTGAGCACGGCTCGCGGCCTGTAAGCCAGCTTGCCAGCCGCCGCAGCCGTCCACAGCCCGCCGCCCGAGCTACAGGCCCCGGCGGCGCCCGGTGCAGGGGCGAAGGGGTCAATCACCTCGTTGTTGCGCCGCACGGTAAAATGCAGGTGCGGATATTCGGTCTGTCCAGAAAGTCCGACCTGGCCCAGGGGCTGGCCGCGCTTGACCGCCTGGCCGGGCATCACCACCAGCGAACCCTGTCGCATGTGGCAGTACTGGGTGAGCAGCCCGCCGCCATGATCGACCACCAGGCCATTGCCGCACTCCTGGCCTTTCACGGCCTCCAGGCCGGTTGTCTTCACCGAGATGTCCGTAACCCCGTCGCGCACCCTGGACACGGTCCCGTCGGCCGCCGCCAGCACCGCCACGCCGGCCTTCTGGGCCCGAAGGTCCGGCAAGCGGAAATCGACGCCGTTATGACCTTCATAGGTCAAGGAGCCGCAGCGGAAGTCCTTGGCGCCGGGGCCCGGATCACGGTCGACGAGGTTCTGAACCTCGCAGCTGACGCCGATCTCGCACTGGATGGGGACAGACAGTCCCGTGCCAGCGCCACCTGCGACATCGGGCGCCAGGGCCAGCAAGGGCAGACATCCCAGGGTCGACAGGGCCAGACACGACATCGCCAGCAGGGGCCGCATGGATCATCTCCGTCTCGTCGCCCGCGCGCGCTGCGGGTCCGACAGGAATGATGGCATGCGAGGGCGGAAGTTTGTCGGGCCATCGGGGGATGCCAGACATGGAAACGGCCGCCCCCTTTAGGGGAGCGGCCGTCTTGGTGGAGCTTAGCGGAGTCGAACCGCTGACCTCTTGCATGCCATGCAAGCGCTCTACCAGCTGAGCTAAAGCCCCGAGGTCCTTGGTTTCCCAAGAGAACCCTAGTGTACCTCGGCAGTTCCGATCAGGTCGGACCCGGCGAGGCGCGGAACCTATGCCGGGAGGATTTTTGGATCAACCCTCCCGGCGCACTTTTTTTCGAAGAATTTTTCGAACGTCGTTCCAGGTGCTAGCGATCGTCGTCGTCGGCGCCCGGAAGGCCCTCGATTTCGTTGTCGAGAGCGTCTTCGTCCTCGTCCTCGTCTTCGAGGAAGGGCACGTCGTCCGCTTCGTCTTCGGCGAGATCCTCGTCTTCGGCGAAGTCGACGCCCAGGTCGTCACCGCCCGCAGGGGCCGGCGTACCCGGATCGGCATCTTCGTCGTCGGTCTCGATGACGTCCGGCTCGACCTTGTCGATTTCCGGGGTCTCATCGACCTCGTCCTCGAAGCCGTCCTCATCCTTCGGAGGCGGAGCGGGCTTCTCGTCCTCGGCGTCGTAGTCCGGCGTGACGGCGCGCGCGCGGACGCGGCGCGATTTCAGCGCCTCTTCCGGGTCGAACGACTCGCCACACTTGGGGCACAGCGCCGGGCGACGGCCCAGGTCATAGAACTTCGATTGGCAGTTGGGGCAAATTTGTTTTGCGCCCAATTCGGGATTGGCCAAGAGGCGAACCTTTGATCCAGATGGGAAAAGCGGCCGGTCACTTGCCATGACCAGGGCCCGCTGTCAAAAGCAAACCCCTCGCGAACCCCACCATGATCAGGGAGCCGGTTACGGCATGACGGCGGCTGGACTGAAAAGCGGGCCGAGCGGAGCCCTTCGAGGGACCGTTCGCGCCCCGGGCGACAAGTCGATTTCGCACCGTTCGATGATCCTGGGCGCTCTGGCCAGTGGCACGACCACGGTCGAGGGCCTGCTCGAGGGCGACGACGTGCTGGCGACCGCCCGGGCCATGCGAGCCTTCGGCGCCAGGGTCGAGCAGGAAGGCGTCGGTCGTTGGCGCATCGAGGGCCATGGCGGCTTTGCCGAACCCTCCGACGTCATCGACTGCGGCAATGCCGGCACCGGCGTGCGCCTGATCATGGGCGCGGCGGCGGGCTTTGCCATGTGCTCCACCTTCACGGGCGACTCATCCTTGCGCGGCCGGCCGATGGGTCGGGTGCTGGATCCCTTGGCCCGCATGGGCGCAACCTGGCTGGGGCGCGACAAGGGTCGCCTGCCCCTGACCCTGAAGGGCGGCAATCTGCGCGGCCTGGCCTATCGCCTGCCGATGGCCTCGGCCCAGGTGAAGTCGGCGGTCCTGCTGGCCGGCCTGCACGCCGAAGGCGGTGTCGAGGTCATCGAACCGGAAGCCACCCGCGACCACACCGAGCGCATGCTGCGCGCCTTCGGGGCAGAGGTGATCGTCGAGGACCGTGACGGCGTTCGCCACATCCGCTTGCCGCAGGGCCAGAAGCTTACCGGGACGCATGTCTCGGTGCCCGGCGACCCGTCGTCGGCGGCATTCCCGCTGGTGGCCGGCCTGATCGTGCCGGGTTCGCAGGTCACGGTCGAGGGCGTGATGCTCAACACCCTGCGCACCGGCCTGTTCACGACGCTGCAGGAGATGGGCGCGGATCTGGTGATCTCCAACGTCCGGATGTCCAGCGGCGAGGAGATCGGCGACATCACCGCCCGCTATTCCCCGCTGAAGGGCGTGGTCGTGCCGCCCGAGCGGGCTCCGGCGATGATCGACGAATATCCGATCCTGGCGGTCGCGGCCGCCTTCGCCGACGGTCCGACCGTCATGCGCGGCATCGGCGAGATGCGGGTCAAGGAAAGCGACCGCATCGCCCTGACGGCGGCGGGCCTCACGGCCTGCGGCGTCACTGTCGAGGAAGAGCCCGAAGGCATGACGGTCGTCGGCACGCGTGGCGGCAATCACCCCGTGCGCGGCGGCGGCCTGGTCCACACCCACGGCGATCACCGCATCGCCATGAGCCACCTGATCCTCGGCATGGCCGCCCAGCAGGGCGTGGCCGTTGACGAGCCGGGCATGATCGCCACCAGCTTCCCGGGCTTCGCCGACCTGATGCGCGGCCTGGGCGCGGATCTGTCGGAGGCTTGAGCATGGGGTTTGTGATCGCTGTCGACGGTCCGGCCGCCTCGGGCAAGGGCACGGTCGCGAGCCGGCTGGCGGCGCTCTACGGCTATGCCATGCTCGACACCGGCCTGCTCTACCGCGCTGTCGGCGTGCGACTGCTGGTGTCCGGCGGCGATCTGGATGATGCCGCCGCGGCCGGGGCTGCGGCCAAGGGGCTGGACCTGGCCGAACTGGAAAGGGCCCAGGTCCGCACCCGCGTCGCCGGCGAGGCGGCCAGCCGGGTCGCCGTCCATGCTGGCGTCCGCGCAGCCCTGTTCGACCTTCAGCGGCAGTTCACGACCCGCGAGCCAGGCTCGGTGATCGACGGGCGAGACATCGGCACGGTCATCGCCCCCGAGGCACCGGCCAAGCTGTACGTGACCGCGACACCGGAGATCCGGGCCGAACGCCGGTGGAAACAGCTGTCCGGACAGGGCGAAGCCGTCGCCTACGCCGATGTGCTGGCCGACATCCACCGACGCGACGCCCGCGATTCCGGCCGCGACAGCGCGCCCATGACCCAGGCCCCGGACGCCGTCTTGCTTGATACGTCGGAAATGACTATAGAACAGGCCTTCGATGCGGCCCGCCGCATTGTCGAGACGGCGCGCGCCCGGTCGGGAAACCTTCCGGGCTAATCTAACGCCCGCCTCGCCGCCGCTTAGGAAGCCGCGGTCCGCATGAACATCCTTATCACCCGGAATCCCCAGAACCGTCATTCGGCGGCTTCACGACGGGGCGTCCCTCAACACGAGACTAAACATCAGCATGGCTGACGATATGAGCTTCAACCCGACGCGCGACGATTTCGAAGCGCTGCTGAACGATTCCATGGGCGGCCGCGACTTCGCGGAAGGCACCGTCGTCAAGGGTATCGTTGTCGGTATTGAAAAGGACTTCGCGATCATCGACGTCGGTCTGAAGACCGAAGGTCGCGTTCCCCAGAAGGAGTTCGGCGTTGATGACGCCGGCAAGCCCACCATCAAGGTCGGCGACCACGTCGAAGTCTTCCTGGAACGCCTGGAAAACGCCCTCGGCGAAGCGGTCATCAGCCGCGAAAAGGCCAAGCGCGAAGAAGCCTGGACCCGTCTGGAAGGCGTTTACGCCGAGAACGTGCCCGTCATGGGCGCCATCGTCGGCCGCGTCAAAGGCGGCTTCACCGTCGACCTGGGCGGCGCCTCGGCGTTCCTGCCCGGTTCACAGGTCGATATCCGCCCGGTGCGCGACGTCGGCCCGCTCATGGGCAAGGAACAGCCCTTCGCCATCCTCAAGATGGACCGTCCGCGCGGCAACATCGTCGTCTCGCGTCGCGCCATCCTGGAAGAAGCCCGCGCCGAGCAGCGCACCGAACTGGTGTCGCAGCTGCAAGAGGGT
>JANOSS010000048.1:0-3142 GCA_031415995.1 Caulobacter sp.
GGCGGGGCGGCCGGTCGCCGCCGGCTTCACGCCGTCAAAGCCCAGCGCGCCCAGATCAAGCTCGTCGATGAACACCTCGACCACCCGAACCGGGTTATCCTCGGTGACGTAATCGTCCAGCGACTCCGGCAATAACAGCGATTGCCGCCGGTCTTCACCCTCGACGAAACGCCCCATGACCGGCCCTCCAGTGACCAGCCGATTCTACCAGAGAACGGCGTTTTTACACAGCCTGCACCCTTCTCGGAAGTCGCAACCGTCCGCTATCCAGCGCCCGCAGACCAGCGACCTGACGTCCTGCCACGAAAGCCCGACAGCCGCCCCAAATCCACCGGACCGGGGCGGTTGTCGGACTGGCCCCTACCCCACCGCCGCCAGCCGCGAGAGCGCCGCTTCCAGCTTGGCCTTGGCCGCTTCGGCCTCGGCAAGGCGTTCGCGGTTTTCGGTGATCGCCTCTTCCTTGGCGCGGGCCAGGAAGTCGGGATTGCCCAGCTTCTTGGCGGCCTTGTCGATATCGACGGCGTGGCCGGCGATCTCCTTGGTCAGGCGGGCCTTCTCGGCCGCCAGGTCGATGAACTCGGCGATGGCCAGGGCGCCGGTCGCCTCGCCCAGCACGAAGGGCACCGCGCCGGTCGGCGGGGCATCGGCTTCGCGGGCGCTGTCCAGGCGGGCCAGGGTCAGCAGCAGGTCGCGATGACGGGCCAGGCGGGCCCTGGTCTCGGCGCTGGCGCCGATCAGGGTCAGGGGCGGCTTGGCGCCGGGCGGTACGTTCATCTCGGCGCGGACCGAGCGGATCTCGCTGACCGTGTCGACCAGCCAGCCGATCTCGGCCTCGGCCTCGGCGTCGATCCAGCTTTCCGGCAGTTCCGGCCACTGGGCCGAGATCAGCATGCCGTCGCGCTTGGGGCCAAACTCGGCGGTCTTGTCCCAAAGCTCCTCGGTGATGAACGGCATGACCGGGTGCAGCAGCTTGAGGATCACGTCGAGGGCCCAGGCGGCGGTAGCGCGGGTCTCGGCCTTGGCGGCGGCGTCATCGCCATTGAGGATCGGCTTGGCCAGTTCCAGATACCAGTCGCAGAACACGTTCCAGATGAACTTGTAGAGCGCGCTGGCCGCCGCATCGAACGACGGCGCCTCAAGCGCGCGGGTCACCTCGGCGACGGTCTTGACCGTCTCGCCGCGGATCCACCTGTTGATCGGCTGCTGCACAGTCGCGGGATCAAAGCCCTCGACGCGGACGCACTCGTTCATCTGGGCGAAGCGCGAGGCGTTCCAAAGCTTGGTGCCGAAGTTGCGATAGCCCTCAATGCGTTGCTTGCTCAGCTTGATGTCGCGCGCCTGGCCCGACATCGCCGTCATGGTGAAGCGCACCGCGTCGCAGCCCAGTTCGTCGATCAGGACCAGAGGGTCCATCACATTGCCCTTGGACTTGCTCATCTTGGCGCCCTTCTCGTCGCGGACGAGGGCGTTGATGAACACCTGCTTGAACGGGACTTCGCCCATGAAGTGGATGCCCATCATCATCATCCGGGCGACCCAGAAGAAGATGATGTCAAAGCCGGTGACCAGGGTGCTGGTCGGGTAGAAGCGGGCTAGGTCCTCGGTCTTTTCCGGCCAGCCCAGGGTCGAGAACGGCCACAGGGCCGAGCTGAACCAGGTGTCGAGGACGTCTTCGTCGCGCTTGAGTTCCGTGGGCAAGCCGTAGTGCGCCGTGGCTGCGGCGATCGCTTCTTCCTCGGTCTCCTCGACGAAGATGCGGCCGTCAGGCCCAAACCACGCCGGGATGCGATGGCCCCACCAGAGCTGACGCGAAACGCACCAGGGCTCGATATTGCGCAGCCATTCGAAATAGGTCTTTTCCCAATGCCTGGGCTCGAAGACGGTGTCGCCGTTCTCGACGGCCTTCAGGGCCGGCTGGGCCAGGGTCTTGGCGTCGACATACCACTGGTCGGTCAGGAAGGGTTCGATGACCACGCCCGAACGGTCGCCGTGCGGGACCATGTGCCTGGTCTTCTCGATCTCCTTCAGCCAGCCCTCTTCCTCGGCGCGGGCGACGATGGCCTTGCGCGCGGCGAAGCGGTCCATGCCGACATAGTCGGCCGGCACAGCCTCGTTCAGCTTGGCCTCCGAGGTCAGGATATTGATGACTTCCAGCCCTGCCCGCTTGCCGACACCGAAGTCGTTGAAGTCATGGGCCGGGGTGATCTTCACCGCGCCGGAACCCTTGGTCGGGTCGGCATAGTCGTCGGCGACGATCGGGATGCGACGGCCGACGATCGGCAGGGTCACGAACCTGCCGACGATGTCCTTGTAGCGCTCATCGCTCGGATGGACGGCGACGCCGGTGTCGCCCAGCATGGTCTCCGGGCGCGTGGTCGCCACGACGATATAGTCGCGGGTCTCGAACTCGATCGCCTTGCCGTCCTCGTCGAAGGCGATCGGGTGCTGATAGGTGACGCCGTCGGCCAGCGGATAGGCGAAGTGCCAGTAGAAGCCGTCGACCTCCTTCTGCTCGACCTCAAGGTCGGAGATGGCGGTCTGGAACTGCGGGTCCCAGTTGACCAATCTTTTGTCACGATACAGCAGGCCATCCTTGTAGAGCTGGACGAACACCTTGCGGACGGCGGCCGACAGGCCCTCATCCAGGGTGAAGCGTTCGCGCGACCAGTCGCAGCTGGCGCCCAGGCGGCGCAGCTGATTGACGATCGTGCCGCCGCTCTGCGCCTTCCATTCCCAGATCTTCTCGACGAAGGCCTCGCGGCCCATGTCGCGGCGGCCGACATTGCCGGCGGCGGCCATCTGACGCTCGACCACCATCTGGGTGGCGATACCCGCATGGTCGGTGCCCGGCAGCCACAGAGCGGCCTTGCCGCGCATGCGGTGGAAGCGCGTCAGCACGTCCTGCAGGGTGTTGTTCAGCGCGTGGCCGATGTGCAGCGAGCCCGTCACGTTCGGCGGCGGGATGACGATCACGAACGGCTCGGCGTTCGGGTCCTCGCTGGGCTTGAAGGCCCCGGAGGCCTCCCAGGCGGCGTACAGGCGGGGTTCGACGGCTTTGGGATCGAAGGTCTTGTCAAGCATGGCGGTGCGGGTATGCCATCTGCGGCCGCCGCGCGAAACCGGGCGACCTGGATTCAGGAAC
>JANOSS010000049.1:0-10549 GCA_031415995.1 Caulobacter sp.
CGCCGACGAGATCATCGGGCAACCGATGTCCACGTTGCTGGACGACGTCCAGGTCAATGAATGGCCCGAAAACCTGGTGCGGCTGCGGCGCGGTGAACTGATCAAGGACATCGATATCAGCCGGGTGACCAAGGGCGACCGGGTGATCTACGTGTCGCTAACGATCTCACCGATGCGCGACACGTCGGGCACGATCATCGGCGCCTCAGCCGTGGCGCGCGACATCGCCCAGCGCAAGGCCGCCGAAGAGCGCGCCGAGATGATGATGGCCGAGCTCGATCATCGCGTTAAAAATATTCTGGCCGTCGTCTTGTCAGTGGTCACCATGACGCTGAAGGGAGCCGAGACCGCCTCTGACGCGAAGGTCGAGATCGAAGGCCGGATCATGGCGATCTCTCGCGCCCATGGTCTGTTGAAGGAACTGGGCGGCATCGAAGGCTCCCTGCGAGAACTCCTGGCGACCGAGCTCTCGCCCTACATGCATCGCTCGAACGTGCGTTTGTCAGGCGACGATGTCGTTCTAACTTCAAGAGCCAACCTCAGTTTGGCACTGGCGGTCCATGAATTGGCAACCAACGCGGTCAAGTACGGGGCCCTCTCTACTGAGAAAGGGCATCTAGACGTCAACTGGCGAGTGACACGCGCTGACGGTATGCCAGAGCTTACGATCGATTGGCGGGAGACTGCTGGTCCTAAAGTCACGCAGCCCTCACGCCGAGGTTTCGGGACGAAGTTGATTGAACTCAGTCTGGTTCGCGGCCTCGGGGCGACAGTGAGTCGCGACTTCTTGGAAACAGGGGTCCAATGCAAAATCTCGGTGCCTCTTGCCGTGGACATCGGTCGTGTCCGACTGGCGGCACCTTCGGACAAGGTGTTGGGGTGAGCCCGCTCCCCGCACGATTCAGAGTGCTCGTGGTCGAAGATGAAGCCCTGATCGGCATGTTGATTGAAGATGCTCTCGAGGATTTGGGTCACGAGATCGTCGGGCCAGTTGGCAGCCTCGATGAGGCACTGGAATTGGCAGCGCATGAGCCACTTGATTTCGCTATTCTCGACGTCAATATTCGTGGCGGCTATTCATATCCCGTCGCAGATGTGCTCCTGCAGCGTGGGCTTCCAATGTTGATGACGACTGGATATGATGCAAGTGTTCTGCCTGATCGAATTCAGGAACAGCGACGTCTTCGAAAGCCTTTCACTGTAGAACAGCTTGAAGCTGAAATCCTGCTCATGTGCTCGGGGCTGAAAAGCTCTACCCGTTAGGGGTTCTGCCAAAGGCCAAGCCGCATGGACGTCGCGCGGATCGTTAACTCAGACATAGGCGAGCCCAGCCATGGCGAAAGACTTCCCCGTCGTTTGCGTCGGCGGCTCGGCTGGCGGCCTCGACGCCTATACGCAGCTGCTCAAAAATCTTCCGGCCGACCAGGGCGTGGCGATCGTCATCGTAAATCACCTGCGGACAGTGGCGACGAGGCTGCACGAGATTCTTCCGCGTTACACCTCCATGCCCGTAGAGCTGATTTCAGACCGGTTAGACGTGCGCCCAAATTGCGTGTTCATCATTCCGGAGAAACGCGACCTCCACGTCCTGAACGGCGAATTCCGACTTAAGCCGATCTCCAAGCCATGGGGTTGGCCCGACGTCATCACGGTGTTTCTGCGATCTCTCACGGAGAACTGGAACGGCCAGCTGATCGCAGTCATCGTCTCGGGCTACGACGGCGATGGGGCGGCAGCGCTGTGCGGCATAAGAGAAGTCGGGGGCATCACAATCGCCCAGAAGCTCGATACAGCCATTCAGCCTGACATGCCGCAGAGCGCCATCGAGAGCGGCTGCATCGATTTCATTCTCTCGCCGGAAGAGATCGCGATGGAAATCCGGCGCATCGCGGACGGGGACGCGACGAACCGCTGACACCTTAACCCACAGAACCATCCCGCGTCGCATTCACAACCCTAAAGGCGTGACAGTTTCGGTAGCCGCGGCGGATGGCCGCCTAGGCAACAGCGGGCTTAAGGGGCTCACCTCAAGGTTTGTTCGCCAGAACACGCTTTGAAGAACGAACCATGAATATGGGCTATGCGACGCGGTAGAGCCTGCCGGCGGGATCGTTGAGCGGCCTGAACCCGCCTGCGGTAGAAGAGGACCGCCCAAGCCGATTGCCAACAAGCGGACTCTCCCAACTTCTCTGAAGGGTAGAGAACAGACATCGGTCAGCCGACTTCGAGAGCTTGACTAACCGGCCGCCCCCAGCTTGCGTACCACCTCGGCTCGGTCCAGCGCGGGTCCTATCTCCCGGCCGCCGGCGGCAGTTTGCGACGCACGACGACGGCGGCAGCAACCTCGAGTAGCTCCAGCCGTTGAGTCAGCACATTGGCGCTCAAACCCGTCGGACCGGCGCGAAGATCCCCGAACCGCTTAGGCCGGAAAACAAGCTCGCGCACGACCAGCAAGGCCCACCGCCCTCGAACAGCCGCCCCCGGCGGCACAACCTCAGGGCCCCACGAAAGGAAATGGCCGATGTCCCGCATGATCTTCATCAATCTGCCCGTCGCCGACCTGACGGCCTCGACCGCCTTCTACGAGGCTGCCGGCGCGACCCAGAATCCCACGTTCAGCGACGAGACCGCCGCCTGTATGGTGTTTTCGGAGACCATCTTCGTGATGCTGCTGACGCACGGAAAATTCGCCAGCTTCACATCGCGCCCGATCGGTGACCGTTCGACTGTCCATGCCCTGCTCTGCCTGTCGTGCGAAAGCCGCGCCGACGTCGAGACCCAGCTGGACGCTGCGGTCAGGGCCGGCGGCCGCCCCGACCCGACGCCGGTTCAGGATCACGGCTTCATGTATGGCCGGAGCTTCGAGGACCTCGACGGTCACATCTGGGAAATCATGTGGATGGACCCCGCCGCCGCCGGTGCTGACGGCGGCATGAACGCCGACACCGCCTGACGCACTGGCGCATACCCGGGCCAAAACTCAAGGGAGACTTCCATGACCGACAAGATCACGCCCTGCCTCTGGTATGACACCGGCCAGGCCCACGCCGCCGCGGAATTCTACGTCTCGCTGGGTCTGCCCGACAGCCGCATCGATGCGTCCCACGCCAGCCCGTCCGACAACCCGTCAGCCCCAGCCGGCGCGGAACTGATGGTCGAATTCACCCTCGCCGGCCAGACCTTTCTGGGTCTCAACGGTGGGTCGCTGTTCCCCCAGACCGAAGCCGTCTCGTTCGTGATCCAGACCGAGGACCAGGCCGAGACCGATCGCCTGTGGAAGGCCATCGTCGGCAACGGCGGCCAAGAGAGCAAGTGCGGCTGGTGCAAGGACCGCTGGGGCGTCAGCTGGCAGATCACTCCGCGCCGCCTGATGGAGTTCTACCGCGACCCGAACCCCGCACGCACCCGGGCCGCATTCAAGGCCATGATGACGATGAAGAAGATCGACATCACCACTCTGGAGGCTGCTGCCGACGCCGCCGGCTAGCAGTCAGCACGCACGCGAGCGACCGTGTCGCCGCGCGTCAGCCACCACAAAAAGGAGACGTCTCATGCCCTTCCTCGACATCACCGTCATTCCCGTCCCCACCGCCAACAAGGCGGCGTATCTGGAGCATTCGCGCCAGACTACGCCCTTCTTCAAGGAACACGGCGCGACCGCCGTCACCGAGACCTGGGGCGAGGATGTTCCCGAGGGCAAGACCACCGATTTCAGAAAGGCTGTCCAGCTCCAGGACGGCGAATCCGTCGCCGTCGGCTGGATCACCTGGCCCGACAAGGCGACCCGCGACGCGGCGTGGGAAAAGCTGATGCAGGACGACCGCATGAAGGGCATCAACATGCCCTTCGACGGCAAACGCATGATCTTCGCCGGGTTCGAGGTGGTGCTGGAGGGTTAGCGCCGCTTCCTTAAAGCAGAAGGGGGGCCTCGAAAGCGGCGTGAAGTGATCCAGGCGATGCCAGATCAACGATGCCCGCAAACCTGCTGGTAGGGAGGCCGCCATGTCAAAATCTGTTTCCCAGAAGATGGGCATCAGGCCGACAGCGCGATCGCATTTCGTGAATGCGCCAGCAACGGCTTTGACAGCGATGGCGCACCCCTGCCTCAGAGTTTGCGGCCGACTCGAAGGCGTTTTCGACTACATCCATTTCTTCGCGTTGACCCAAGCCGAGATGAACCACACCTTTCCCAAGCTCAAAGCCCATCTTGGCAAAACGGGCATGCTTTGGCTGTCATGGCTGATGAGCAGAAAGCTGAAAACCGACCTGACATTGCCGCAAGTCATCAGGATCGGCTACAGCCACGGACTGGTCGAAAGAACCGCCCTCAGCGTCGATGAGACGTGGTCGCTCCTCATGAAGGAGGACCGTGCCCCAATACGCACGGGCCTGGCAGATAAAAGTTAAGGTCAGAAACTGGCGCGGAGGCCCACGCCGTAGGTCCGCAGAGCACCCACGAAGCGGATCCGCGAACCTGTGGCGATCACCGCCGGCGGGGCAGCGCCTCGGTAAGTAATGATCGCTCTGGACAGGTCGCTCGGACGTGTATTGGGGAACATTGTCCGCCCGCGACTTCCATTGTAAGGGCAAAGCTCCAGCTCTATTGGCTGCATTTGCTTCACGCTCGACTACAAAAAATCCGCTGTACGGAAAAGTGAAATGGCCAAGCTAGTGGCACAGATTGACGGGACGGGCGCCGAACGATTTGATCGGCACGTCGGAAACAGAGTTTAACCTATGGGCGAGTCGACGGAATGGGCGGTCGTTCGATCTTCTGATGGCTGGCAAATTGTGTCGGGCCTTTGGCGATCCGGTCGATTTGACTATCGAGTGGATGCCGAGGAAACAGCGTTGCGCTTAACTGCGCCGGCACGAGCACGAGGCGAACATGTGACCATCTTTGTTCAGGATGCCGAAAGCAAAATGCGACTCCTTTAACGCGGCCCAGGGGTTCGCTACTGGAGGGCAGCACGATATTTTTTAAATCAGCAACGCTAAGCGCGAACCTGGCAAGTGCAGGCAGCACCGCTCTTACGGCGACCCACGGTCAGCTACCTGCGCGCCGTTGCCAGCGGCGCGGCTTGGGCCCAGAAGACGTCGCCCGAGCACGCGATGTGCTTCCAGCCGATCGGTGAGGAGTGGGCGATCAGATCATCGGGGGCAGGCTCGCCAGCCGCCCGCAAGTGATCGACGGCGTCCGCCATTTAGGTCGAGTTCCGCCAGACGATGGCGGCGACCACCAGGTTCAAACCGGACGAGGCCAACCCACCGCTAAATCCGCAGCCCGACTGTCCCAAAACTTCTGACGACGTGCACGGTTTCAGGGCGGCGGATCGTCGTCCTTCGGACCTTCGTCAAGAAGACCAAAAAGCCACCGAAGCGAGAATTGGACCTGGCGCGGGGACGCGCAAAGGAGGTGATATGAGCAGGAAAATGGTTCCAGTCGAGGAGGCCTTTGCCGAATGGCGCAAGGAGCCGACCTATTGGGAAGCCTACGATGCGTTGGTCGGGGAATTCGCTCTGGCCGCTGCGCTGATCGAAGCGCGATCAGACGCGGATCTTTCCCAGGAGGAGATCGCCAAGCGCATGCATACATCACAGCCGGCGGTCGCCCGGCCGGAGGGCGAGCATGGCAATCCGTCCCTCAAAGCACTTCGCCGTTATGCGGCGGCCACCGGCACACGCTTACGTATTGTTTTCGAGCCGTTAGGGGCGCCGTTACCCACGCAGGGGCAGTAAGGCGTGGCGGGTCCCAGTCGCGGCTTTTGCAAAATCTAGCAATAGCATCCATCGGGACCGTCTTTATTTCTGATAATGCTTATTATACGCACTTATAACATACTGAATTTACGGTAATTTTTTTTCATTTTCGGAGATAGGCACCCTCTCTTTGCCCACACATGGAGGACGTTATGTGTGACTAAATCGGCGGGCTAAGCGGCTTTGAACCATGCACCATTGCGCAGCTTGCCGCTTCCAGTCCAATCTGGAGTCGGGGTGGGTCAATCATGTCGAGCATTTCGTTAGCAGTCTACGAAAGCCGACTGGAAGCTCATTTAACAAAAGCCGCGAAATCGCGCCGCGACGACAAGGTCTCGCTCATCGAGATCGTGGATGAAGCCGCGCTATGGGACGATCCCTTTAAGGACCTGACACCGGCCCTCTGCGATCGCGACTTCGAGACCTTGATGACTCAGTTTCCGACGCTTGGCTGCGCTGCGGCTGCCGAGGTTGGATTTCGGTTCGAAGGCGTTGGCACGGTCTTCTGGGCCCGATTTGAAGAATTGATTGGAGGCGCCATTCCGGTGAGTCGGCGGTCGATGTTGGCTGATGCCTATGACCGGCTGGCCGGGAAGTTTCCAATCCAGCGCCCGGCAGAGAGCGGTTTCAACGAGCACTTCTCGATCATCGCCTGGCCCATAGCCAACGCACTGATGCCGTCGGAAGTGGCAGCGCCCCTTGCCCGGCTCCTTGCCAGGGGGCCCAGTTGGACCGGTTCTATAACGGCGCGGCGAACCGATCTCTCAGCACTGCGGGCATGGGCCCGCAGCTGGGAGGGCATTCGCTTATCTGAGTGGCTGCAGAACGAGGCCTTGGCGGGTCGCGTTGTGGCCGCGCTGCTTAGTGACAACGCCCAGGGCCTCCTGAACGAGGCCAGCTTCCGAAGGGTGATCGCAGCATACACTAGGCAATCGGAGGCCTTCTTCGCGCTCCGCGACGCCAAGCGCCGTCGACAGAGCGACAGCACGAAAGGTGCTGGCGGGATAGACGAGGGGTTGCTCAGCCTCCGTCGGATCGGCGGGCAATACGCCCTGACGGTCACCTGGGCGCCGCTGCCGCAATCGCTGCTCGATGCCGCGCGCACCGAAGCGTCGGGCCAGGGCTGGCGTCCTCGCCTCTGGGGCCAGGGCTCTCCGCAGCACAGTGACCAAGCCTTCGGCAGCCTGCCCGTCTTGCTGGGCCTGAACCACATCCCCGCTGACGACCAGACCGCGTTCCCGACCGCCGATGAGACGTTTGGCGAGGGTTCGCTGGTCGCTGGCGCCCTGCGAGCCCGTCGGGTCGACTGGGCTGCGCCCATGGTCTTCCTCCACGACGCCGACACCGACGTCGCTGACCGGGTGCCCCCGGCCCTTCGGCGAGATCGCGGCCAGGTCTGGCTCCTTGATCCCGCAGGCCGCGAGACGCAGTTGCCAATCCTTGGAGAGGTAGCCGGAAGGTTCATTCGATGCGCCGATCTTGCGAATTCGGGCGACCGAAACGCTTTGCAGGCCCTCGGCCTCTGGCAAGGCGAGGCCGGCACGGGTCCACGTCGTCGCCTTGCCCGACATCCCATCGACGCCATGACCCTGCGCAGAGGTCAGGTGCGGCCAGGCGTTCCATTCTGCACGTTCGATCTAACGTCCTTTGAAACCAGCCGGCTGGCGCGCAATGAGCGCCGATTGCTGACTGAAGTGGACGGGGTCCGCGAGTTGACGGCGGAAACAGTAGCGTCTGACGCCGACCCAAGCCCCCCGGAAATCTTCGTATTTGAACGCCAGTCCGCGTTCGACGCGCTGATAGAAGAAAGGCTGCTGGTGCGTATCGACAGCGGCCTCGGCGCTGCGGAATGGCCGGTCGAAGCCATGATTGTATGCGATGGCGAAGTGCTCGCCTATGCTCGTCAGACAGTGACGCAAGACGGCCATGGGGTCCGAGCCGATAGCCGGCTGCTCCACGCCCTTCAATCTAATCACGTGCGTGAGCGCCTGCTCGAAACCGGCTCGGCCGTCCTTCGACTGCGGGTAGGCAATCATCCCTGGGAGACGGTAAACCTCGCCCGCAGCGACGGCGAGGTCGATTGGGACCAGGATGACCCGAGCGCATCGGTTTCGAGAGCGATCGGTGTGGTCGCGGCGCCTGCGCCGCGGGCCCATCACTTCGATCCCACGTCCGCCGTTGTAGCCCCGTCAGCGGGCGCCGTGGCGTTCGCTGTGCGGTTGGATGACGGTCGATTGGCCTCGCCATCCTTGATTTTGGCCACCGACAGGTTTGAGCTCGGCGATCTGAGCACCAACTTCTCCGACCTGACAGGCAGCCGGCAACTGGTGGCCGAGGGGCGAGGCGTGCTGGACGTCGCCCGCGCCAGGCGCGCGTGGGCCTCGGCGGTTTGCCGCTCGCTCGCTTCAGTCGGCGCCCGCCTGAGGGTCGTGCGGCAGTTTGAGGCACCCCTGGTCGACGCTCTCTGTGGCTCGGAATGGCGGGCCCTTGAGCAGGCGGGTGCATTTAACATCGACCTAGGCGCGGCGTTGTTTACCTCCATCATGTCGCTCGGGGTCATCGAGATGCCGGAGGACTTCGGGGCCGAGGATATCGCCAGATTCGAGAGGGCTTTCGCCGCTTCCATCGCCAAGGCCTGTCCAACGTGGCCAGAAACGGACCTCGACGATGAGGCCGCCGACACCGCCCTCAGCGATGCTTTCGAGGCAACCTTGCTCAAGGCGCACGCGGAAGACCGCCATCATTTGCTTGACCCCGAGGACTACGACTTCGGCGCCCCGGGTGACGCTTGGCGCAGCGCCTCGGAAAGAGCGCAGCTTTCCGCCCTGGGGTCGCCGCTTCTTCGGCTCATCGCGCCAACCCGGGGCGCCGAGGTTCTGGCGCGCCGGCCGTTCGTGACCGCCGACCTTGCGGAGACCGCGACCTTCCTTGCCGACTGGACCACGGCATGGTGCTTGCCTCGTAGCCACATCAGTAAGGAGTTGGCCTGCAGCAGCCTGCAGGTGTGGCTCTCCCCAGGCGCGGCCGATACGGACGCGGCCGTCCGTCAGATGGCCCGCGACACGTTCCTCGCTCGCGCGGTGCGCTACGTCGCGTTGAGGATGGCCGCCTGAAATGACCTGTAGGACGCCCTATGGTCGATAGTCTTGGCCGCTACTGGCTGAACCTCCATGCGCGAGCGCGCGACATCGACGCCGACCAGGCGCTGCTGGGCGCGCTAGGCGTCGCGGCCTTCGCCTACCCGCACCAGATCTACAATGTCCGGCGCATGGTCACGGACACCGCCTGCCGCTGGCTACTTTCTGACGAAGTTGGTCTGGGGAAGACAATCCAGGCCCTCATGGTGCTCCGCGCCCTCGCGTCTCAACGCGAGACGGGTTTGCGGGTGGCGCTCGTGGTGCCCGATGACCTCGTCCAGCAATGGCAGGAAGAACTGATCAGCCGCACCCAAGTGGGGCGGGCAGGTATAGCGCCTGAGCCGAGCGAGGAGGTGTCCCCTCCCACGCCCGCCAAGGGCGAGATTGCCGTGGATCTCTGCCGGCAGGCGCGGCTCGCAAGCGGGGCGATCCGCCTGAATCCACGTCTCTACGACGTGCTGATCGTCGATGAGTATCCGAAGCTCTTCCAAGCGATCCGCGAGATGGTGGCGGTGGCCAGCCGTACCACGCCCCATGTCATTCTGCTGAGCGCGACGCCTGGCCTGCATGACGCGCAGACCCGCACCGACATCCTGTCGATTCTGGAGCCTGACCTCGCTCGCCGTGCGCAGGCCCTCGACCGCGACATCCTCGAATTGCTGGCTGAACGCGAAGCCTTTGCCCAAGCGGTGATGACAGGCGATCGCGAGGCGGATGGCGATCTCACGCCACCGGCTGGGGAGGCCCGCCGATACTTTGGCGCGTCCCATGCCTTGTTCCGCAGGGTTATCCGCACGCGCCGGGTGGACTATCCGGACGCTCTACCGCAGCGCACGTATGCGCCGATTGTCGTTCCCGCCACGGAGGGCGATGTCCGTCGCGTCAACTTGGCGCGCCAGTATCTCGCGGCTGCAATCACCGAAGGCCAGAATGTGCGCCAGGACCTGGTGCTGCAGATCGCAGGTCGCAGCCCGGCCTCGCTGATCAACCGCGCCAGCACCCTAGGTCGAGGGGCCTCGTCCAAGCTCCTGGGGGCAGTTAAGGCGCTCGACGAGGCGGCGCGCGACCCCGGAGACGCCAAACTCGACGCCCTCATCGATCATCTGCGACACGCCTTTTCCGAAAATCCCAAGTCTCGAATTCTGGTCGTGGCGGAGGACAACCGATCGGTCGACTATTTGGCAGTCGCTATCGAGAAGCTCGTCGAGGTCGAGGTCGCTCGGAAACGCCGCCCCTACGCCGATTCCGAGACGGAGATCGATGTCCACGTTACGCAGTTAAAGGAGGACTTGGACGCCTTTGAATCTGGACAGGCCAAGGTGCTGGTAGCTGCGGACGTAGCGGCCGAAGGCCATAACCTCCAGTTCGCGACCGAGATTGTATTTTATGCCCTCCCTTGGAATCCTGCCGCCGTTGACCAGTGGATCGGTGTCCGCCGTCAGCGCCTTTGAGACAGATTGAGGGTTCCGTTTAGAGGAGGGTTTTGGTCTCGTCGTAGTGACGAAGGAACTAAGATGAGACCAAAACCCTTGGCCGTGAAGGCGACGCCCGGAGAGCGGGTTGTGAAGGATATCCGGCGTGCGACGCGCCGGCATTTCTCGGCGGAAGACAAGATCCGGATCGTGCTGGACGGCCTTCGCGGGGAGGACAGC
>JANOSS010000050.1:0-3793 GCA_031415995.1 Caulobacter sp.
CGCATCCCCGAGGATGTGCGCGCCGCGATCCTGGAAATGGCCCTGGAGCACTCGGAGTTGAGCCCACGGGAGCTGGCGGTGCGCTTTACCGACAGCCAGGGCTACTTCGTCTCGGAAGCCAGTGTTTACAGGCTTCTGAAGTCCCATGACCTGATCACCAGCCCGGCCTTCATCGTCATGAAGGCCGCCAAGGCGTTCACCGACAAGACCACGGCGCCCAACCAGATGTGGCAGACCGACTTCACCTACTTCAAGATCATCGGGTGGGGCTGGGTCTATCTGTCGACGATCCTGGACGACTTCTCGCGCTACGTCATCGCCTGGAAGCTGTGCACGACCATGAAGGCGGGGGACGTCACCGACACGCTGGAACTGGCGCTCAGCGCGTCGGGCTGCGACCAGGTCAGCGTCCGGCACAAGCCGCGTCTGCTGTCGGATAACGGCTCAAGTTACATCTCGGGCGAACTTGCCAACTGGCTGGGCAAGCAGGAGATGAAACACGTCCGGGGCGCGCCATACCATCCCCAGACCCAGGGCAAGATCGAGCGCTGGCACCAAACCTTGAAGAACCGCATCCTGCTGGAGAACTACTTCCTGCCCGGCGACCTGGAGGCCCAGATCGGCGCCTTCATCGAGCACTACAACCACGCCCGCTATCACGAGAGCCTGGAGAATGTGACGCCGGCCGACGCCTACTTCGGCAGGGCCTCCGACATCCTGCGCCGCCGCGCCAGCGTCAAGCGCCAGACACTCGAACATCGGCGCTTGCAGCACCGCAAAATCGCCGCCTAGATATCAACCCCAGACGAGGCCAACACTCCGCTAAATCCGCAGCCCGGCTGTCCCAAAACTTCTGACGACGTACAGAAGACGTAGTTCTCCGGAAGCCGGTCCAGGTACTTCTGCTGGCGCTCCACCTCGGTGAGAAGGCGGTCGCTGGTGGTGTCGAGGTCAATGGTAGTCATGTCAGCCTCCATGATCACGGCTCATTGCCGCTGGTGACATCCTACTAAGGCCATGATCTCGCGGTTTCGTGCGGCATAGGCGAAAACGCCGACATCAAGCGATCTCTCGGCGAGACGGAGATGGTATAGATTTTCGCGCGCCATCTCATGTTTTCGCGGTCCCCACTCCGATCTTGACGCCGCCGTTGGGTGGAACAAACTAGAAACGCCACTCGACGGATGCGCCATTCAGGCGCCAGAGTGGCGCCATGCATTCTGATTCGAAAGTGCAGGCCGTCCGCAGCCTCGACCGCATCAATCTCCGCCTCGCCGCCGAAACGCTCGGGGAGATCGGCAAGGCGTGCGATGGCCGGCCGGGCAATATCTCTCGTAACACTTGGATAGCCGAAGCCATCCAGGAGAAATTGACGCGCGAGCAACTAACGGGCGTGCTGCAGATCAATGAGCAGCGCGCCCATGGCTAAGTTCTATGAATTCTTCGCGGGCGGCGGAATGGCTCGCAAGGGCCTGGGCCCAGACTGGACATGTCTCTTCGCCAACGACTTCGACTTCAAGAAGGGCCTGACCTATCAGGCTAACTTCGGTCCCCACGAGTTGAAGGTGGCGGACATCCGTGCGGTGACACCCGCCGACCTCCCCGGCGTCGCGGACCTGATGTGGGGATCGTTCCCCTGTCAGGACCTATCCCTGGCCGGCATCGGCGCCGGGCTGAAGGGCGAACGCTCAGGCACCTTCTATCCGTTCTGGGATGTCGTTCGGGCGTTGAAGAAGGACGGCCGGGCTCCGAAGCTGATCGCCCTGGAGAATGTCTGCGGAACGCTGACCTCCCATGGCAGCAAGGATTTCGAGGCGATTTGCCGGACCTTTTCCGAGGCAGGGTACCGTTGCGGCGCGCTGGTCATCAACGCGAACCTCTTCGTGCCGCAGTCGCGGCCACGTTTGTTCGTCATCGGGGTCCGCGACGACGTGCTCATTGATCCGGCCCTCCTGTCGCCAGAGCCGCTGGCGCCATTCCACACGCGCGGCCTCTGCCGCGCTGTCGAATCCTTGCCGAAGGCGTTGCGGGCGAAGCTTCTTTGGTGGAACGTGCCGACACCCAGCCATCGGGTGAGCACCTTCGCCGAAGAGATCGAGGAGGCGCCGACCAGCGTCTCCTGGCACTCGCCAGCCGAAACCGAGCAACTCCTGGCCAAGATGTCGCCGATCAACAAGGCCAAGGTGACCGCGGCCATGCGCGCGGGACGCCGCATGGTCGGCGGCGTCTACAAGCGCACGCGTCTGAATGAGAAGGGCGTCAAGGTCCAACGGGCTGAGGTGCGCTTCGACGATGTCTCCGGTTGCCTGCGGACGCCGGCGGGCGGGTCGAGCCGTCAACTGATCCTGGTGATTGATGGCAAGAAGGTGCGCTCGCGGCTCATCTCAGCGCGCGAAACAGCGCGACTGATGGGCCTGCCCGAAGACTACAAGCTGCCGAAGAACTATAATGAAGCATATCATCTGACCGGCGATGGTGTGGTCGTGGACGTCGTTCGCCACCTGGCCCAGCACGTCTTCGAACCGCTAGTGGCCGAGGCGATGGAGGCGCGCGAAGTCGCGTGAGCGATCCGATCAAACGGGACCCGGATTCGGTCAACTTTCCCCCGTTCGAGACAGAGGACCTTCGCGGCAATCTAACGACGTTCCTGGACTCGGCGTTTCAGGACCCGTCGGGGGCACCCGCTCTCGTCGGCAACTATCGTTGGGGCGTCTACGCCTTCTTCGACTACGATGGCGAACCAATCTACGTCGGACAGACCAACGAGCGGCTTCGCACCCGGATCCGCCGCCACTTGACCAATCAGCGCACCGACGCGGTCGCCATGTCGGTCCTCGATCCCTTCGAAGTTTTCGAGATCGAGGTGTGGCCCCTCCCCCAATTTCAAGAGTCCAATCGCAGCGACCTCGCCGCGCGACAGCATCTCGATGCGCTGGAACGGCTGATCACCAACAGCGCCGTGGAAGCCTCGCAATTCAAGGCGATCCTCAACGAGAAGGACCCACCGCCTGGCATGCTCGCCGTCGAGGCGCCGCCGTCGTTTCGCGGGCGGATCGTCTCCGAGCGGGTCCACGAACTGAGGTCACACCCTGACTTCCGCATCGCCCGCCGCGCGTTGATCATATCGCGTCTGGCTCAGGTGATCTCCGAGCGAAAGGTCCAGGGCGGACTTCGCAGGGTTCTGTTGATCCAGGCCAAGCGCCTGCAGTGGCTGGCGTCACGGCGGTATGAGGCCCTGGGCGGCTCGGCTTCGGTTCCAGTCGAGGACGGGAAAGACAGCGATGCCTGATATGTCCGACTGCGCGATCGTCACGACGGTCTCGTGGCCTTCACGGCCGAAGGCAAATGCGTGGGCCGGCGCTGTCAAAACGGCGACCGCCACCAAGAGCGCTGCACGCAGGTACAATGGAGCCCGAGGGTGTGCTGCAGGTCGGCAGGTGGCTGTCATAAGTGGATCAAAGCCCTTCCCCGTTTCTAGCAAAGCCGTGCTCTTCACCGGTCCGCAACAGCCTCAAGCTGGTAGGTGTCCTCCTGGCGACCGACAAGCCGACTAACGGTCTTGACCCGCCGCCCCGTCGCCGTCCGCTCGATGTAGATGATGACGTTGATCGCCTGGGTGATAGCCCGATAGGGAATCCGCTGGGTCACCTCCCCGATCAGGTCCTCCAGGCGCGTCAGCCCCTCCAGGGCGCTGTTGGCGTGAATAGTCGCCAGACCGCCCGGATGGCCCGTATTCCACGCCTTCAAGAGATCCAGCGCTGACCCGTCCCTCACCTCCCCGATGATGATGCGG
>JANOSS010000051.1:0-11376 GCA_031415995.1 Caulobacter sp.
ATCATGGCCGGCCTGGACGACCAGTTCTCGGGCGAGGCGCGCGCCGCCGAGGGCATCCGCCGCGGCTACCTGCCGCAGGAGCCGGTGCTGGACCCGACCAAGGACGTCTGGGGCAATGTCATCGCCGACTGCGAGGACAAGCTGATCTTCGACAAATACAACGCATGCGCCAACAAGCTGGGCGAGGAATATTCCGACGAACTCATGGAGGAGATGACCAAGCTCCAGGAGATCATCGACACGCGCGACCTGTGGGACATCGACTCCAAGGTCGTGATGGCCTTCGACGCCCTGCGCTGCCCGCCCAACGACTCCAGCATCCAGGACCTGTCGGGCGGTGAGAAACGCCGGATCGCCCTGGCGCGCCTGCTGCTCAGCAAGCCCGACATCATGCTGCTCGACGAACCCACCAACCACCTGGACGCCGAGTCGGTGGCCTGGCTGCAGCACCACCTGGAAAACTTCCCGGGCTGCGTGATCCTCGTCACCCACGATCGCTACTTCCTGGATCAGGTCACCAAGTGGACGCTGGAACTCGATCGCGGCAAGGGCGTGCCCTATGAGGGCAACTATTCCGGCTGGCTGGAGCAGAAGACCAAGCGCGTCGTGCAGGAGCAGTCGGAATCCGACAGCCGCCAACGCGCCCTGACCCGCGAACTTGAGTGGGTGCGTTCCAGCCCCAAGGCCCGTCAGTCCAAGTCCAAGGCCCGTCTGGCCAGCTACGAGGAAATGGTCTCGGCGCAGGAAAACGCCCGCGCCGCCCAGACCCAGGCCCACATCCAGATTCCGCCCGGCCCGCGCCTGGGCAATCTGGTGCTGGAAGTCGAAGGCCTGGAAAAGGAATATGGCGACAAGGTTCTCTTCAAGGACCTGTCGTTCCGCCTGCCGCCCAACGGCATCGTCGGCGTCATCGGCCCCAACGGCGCCGGCAAGTCGACCTTGTTCAAGCTGATCACGGGCCGCGAGCAGCCCGACCAGGGCACGGTCAAGGTCGGGGACACCGTCAAGCTGTCTTATGTTGACCAGAGCCGCGACGCGCTGGATCCCAACAAGACCATCTGGGAAGAAGTCTCGGGCGGCACCGACGTGATGATCGTCGGCAAGCGCGAAATCAATTCCCGCGCCTATGTCGGCAGCTTCAACTTCAAGGGCGCCGATCAGCAGAAGAAGGTCGGTCTTCTCTCGGGCGGTGAGCGCAACCGCGTCCACCTGGCCAAGACCCTGGCCACCGGCGGCAACCTGCTGCTGCTCGACGAACCGACCAACGACCTGGACATCGAAACCCTGCAGGCCCTCGAAGAGGCGCTCGAAGAGTTCGCTGGCTGCGCCGTGATCATCTCCCACGATCGCTGGTTCCTGGACCGTCTGGCCACCCACATCCTGGCCTTCGAGGGCGACAGCCATGTCGAATGGTTCGAAGGCAATTTCGAGATGTACGAAGAAGACAAGAAGCGCCGCCTGGGTGCGGACAGCCTGATCCCCAAGCGCATCAAGTTCCAGAAGTTCGCGCGGTAGGTGCCTTGGCAAGCTGACGGCTCCAGTCAGACTGCAATACAGGCACGGCCTTGGCGTTGAGATGAAGCGGGGTGGCCCTCAAGGGTCACCCCGTTTTTCGTGCCCGGGTGCGAAGCGCCGAATGCAGTGGGTTTCAGCCGTGTCTCTTGATCGCCATCAGAAGACGGCCGCTCGGCTCAGGCCCGCCGCCGCCGGCAGGGCCGCCAGGAGATGGCGCCGTCCGGCTTCGTAGACTGCATATTCAAGGGCAAAGGCGTCGCGATGCGCCGCCTGCCATTCGCCATAGGTCTCCGTCGGGTCGCCGCTGCGATGGGCGTCGTCGGCCCGATTGACATGGATCACCGCTTGCGGAGGCGGGAAGCCCAGAGCCTTGGCCCTGAGGTCGAACCATTGGCCAAAGGTGGGATTGTCGTCGAGTGCGGGGACTGGCAGTCCGCTCCGACGCTGAAAATGCAGGTAGCGCCATTGGGAAACGAAGCGGGAAAACGGGTCCCGCAGGAAGGTGATGAACTGCTGGGCTTCGGGATAATAGGCGAGGGCCCCGATGCCGCGCACACGGTTGAAATGGCCGTGGACACAGGCTTGTGCGCCTATGCCGGCGTGCCTTACGGGGTCTGCATCCGCGCCGCGATAGTGGAGGCGCAGACGGTCCTCGCCAAACCAGGATTTTAGGGTGGTGCAAAAGCTCGTGCCCGCAGTCTTGGGAACGTGCAGGGATATGAGGAGCTTTGACGGATCATAGGCCTGTTTGGCCGAAGGTCGTGATCCAGGCTGCGGGGCTTCCACCCTGCTGATCCGTTCGAACGTGCTGGATGTCATCTGGTGCATGAGCAGGTCCATGACGAGCGCCCCTGCCGATCCGTACCTGAAGCGGTGCGGCGGCTTCCTTGCCTCTAACAACGCTTAACTGTGCAGGTTCCGTCGTTTAGCCGTGCCGCGACAATCGGGCTTGATGACGGTCAAAACACGCGGCGGCCACTACGGGGATTAACCAAAGCCTAGTCGGTGCTGGCGCAGGGCTGCAACTGCGGTAGCTTGTCGCACAAGATGAAGAATCCCGCGGATGACTGGCGCCGTAGAGCCTGAACCGGACCGGGATGGAGGAGCCGCATGCCGCAGACCGCCGATAAGCCGCACATCCTGATCTCCCACCAGATGCTGCTGCCGCTGCAGCCGTTGCTGGAGAGCGCCTATACGGTGCATCGGCTGTGGGACTATCCAGACCATCTGGCGTTTCTGGACGGGCCCGGACGCGGCGTGCGGGCCATCGTCCACGCCGGCGAGATGGCCCTGGGCAAGGACCTGCTGTCGGAGATGCCGCAGCTGGGTCTGATCGCCTGCGTCAGTGTCGGCTATGACGGCGTCGATGTGCCCTGGTGCAAGGGGCGCGGCATTTCGGTGACCCACTCCACCGGCCTGAACGCCGGTGACGTGGCCGATCACGCCGTGGGGCTGATGCTGGCGGCCTGGCGCGGCATCGTCGACGGCGATCATCGCCTGCGGGCCGGTCGCTGGACTCACGCCGAGCGCATGGCGCCCCGACACGGCCTGCGCGGCCGCAAGGTGGGCGTTGTCGGTCTGGGCCATATCGGCGAGGCGGTGGCCCGTCGCTGCGAGGCCTTTGAGATGAAGGTCGGCTGGTGGGCACCGCGCCCCAAGGAAACCGACCGGCCGCGCGCCGAGAGCCTGATGGCCCTGGCCCGCGACAGCGACGTGCTGATGGTCTGCGCCCGGCCCGACGACACCAACCGCCACATGATCTCCAAGGCGGTGATCGAGGCGCTGGGGCCGCAGGGGTTGCTGGTCAATGTGGCGCGCGGCTCTCTGGTCGACGAGGACGCCCTGATCGCCGCCCTCAAGGATGGCAGCCTGGGCATGGCGGCGCTCGATGTCTTCGAGCAGGAACCGACCCCGCCGGCGCGCTGGGAGGGCGTGCCGCGCACGGTGCTGACGCCGCATCTGGCCGGCGCGACCCTGGACAGCATTCCGGCCATGGTCGGGCTGACGCTGGAGAACCTGCGCTGCTATTTCCACGGCGAGCCGTTGGCGTCGCCGGTTGGGGGTTAGGCGGCTTCAGTCTGGGATCGGGCCTTGGTCGCCGACAGTTGCAACCCAAGAGCCGCGATAACTTTCAGCACGGTTTCAAACTTTGGCGAGGCGTCTTCCTTGAGCGCCTTGTAAAGGCTTTCGCGACCAAGACCGGAGGTGGCGGCGACATCGGTCATGCCCTTGGCGCGCGCGATTATGCCCAGCACGTGCTGGACGTAGCCCGCGTCACCGGTTTCCAGCGCATCTGCGAGAAGGATGGCGGCAGAGTCCGTGTCGGTTATCTCGGCAGCGGGGTCGAAAAGCGTTGTGCGCACGACCATGATCTTATCCTCCTTGAGCTCCCGACGGGAGTGGGGCGTGGCCCCGTAAGAGTGGCGACGGCTAGATTTCCCTGGCCAGCGCCTTGGCCTTTTCTATGTCCTGGGCCTGGGACGCCTTATCGCCGCCGGTCAGGACGATGATCAGGACCTGTTGTCGCTCGACGATGTAAATCCGGTAGCCTGGACCCACATGAATGCGCAGTTCGCTCACGCCTTCGCCGACGGGTTTTACATCGCCCATCAGGCCGTAGGTCAGTCGGGTCAGGCGCGCGACGATCTGCTTCTGCGCCCTGGGGTCCTTGAGCGCCTTCCGCCACGCCTTGAACGCTTCGGTTTCGCGCACCTCGACCATGACAACATGTATCCTGTTGGATACAAGAAAAGGCAACAGAAATCGTATCCGGCCGGATACGGTATCTATTTTTCAGCGGCCCTGATCGAGGCGCTTGCGCCGCTGATCACTTGGTCTCAGGCTTGGGCTGATGATCTGGCGACGGGGGATTGATCATGGCCAGGGTGCTGGGTCTGGGCGGGATATTCTTCAAGGCGGCCGATCCGGTCGCGGTGCGCGACTGGTATGCGCGGGTGCTGGGTTTCGAGGTCCACGACTGGGGCGGGGCGCTGTTCGATCATCCGAAGGTCGGCGCAACCAACTGGTCGCCGTTCGCGGCTGACACCCAGTATTTCGAACCGTCGCAGGCGGCTTTCATGATCAATTTCATCGTCGATGACCTGGACGGCCTGCTGGCCAGGGCGGCGGCCGAGGGCGTGGAGCCCACCGGCCGGCAGGACGAGGAGATGGGTCGTTTTGCCTGGATTCTGGACCCGGCCGGGGTCAAGATCGAGCTCTGGGAGCCCGCCAGGGCCGTTCCCGAGGCCTAAAATCAGCTTGCCAAATCGGACATAAAGATATCTTTATGTCCCCATGAAGCTATCGGCTGAACAGGTTGTCGAAGTGCTGCGCGCAGCGGGGGAATCCACCCGTCTGCGGCTGCTCGCCCTGCTGGCTGGCGAGGAGCTTTCGGTTCTGGAGCTGTGCCAGATCCTGGATCAGAGCCAGCCCCGCGTCTCGCGCCATCTCAAGCTGCTGGCCGAGGCCGGGCTTGTGGAGCGTTTCCCTGACGGCGCCTGGGTGTTCTATCGCCTGGCCAGCAAGTCGCCGGGCCGGGAACTGATCGGTCAGGCGCTGGATCTGATCGACCCCGCCGATCCGGCCGTCCATGCCGACGCCGAGAAGCTGGCCCAGGTGCGGGCCGAGCGCTCGACCGGGGCCCAGGCCTATTTCGCCCGCAACGCCGCCCGCTGGAACGAGATCCGCTCGCTGTATGTCGACGAGGCCGAGGTCGAGGCAGCCATCCTGCGCGCCGCTGGTCAGGGCCCCTTTGATGAGATGGTCGACCTGGGGGCCGGCGCCGGCCGCATGCTGACCCTGCTGGGCCAGCGGGCGGGTTCGGCCCTGGGCCTGGACCTGTCGCAGCAGATGCTCAACATCGCCCGCGACGAGGTGGCCAAGGCGGGGCTGGATCAATGCGAACTGCGCCACGGCGACATCTTCGCCACCGGTCTGCCGGGCGGTTGCGCCGATCTGGTGACGGTGCATCAGGTGCTGCACTATCTGGGCGATCCGGCCGCCGCCGTGAGCGAGGCCGCGCGACTGGTGGCGCAAGGCGGCCTGCTGCTGATCGCCGACTTCGCGCCGCACGACCACGAGTTCCTGCGCGAGGCCCACCAGCACCGCCGCCTGGGCTTTGAAGACGCCGAGATCATCCCCTGGCTGGAGGCCGCCGGCCTGAGTCTGGAAAACAACATCGCCCTGCCGCCGTCCTCGGCTCAGGGACTGACCGTCAAGATCTGGACGGCTCGCCGTCCGGCCCAGCGGGCCGCGCAAAGGAGCGCCGCATGACCCTTCCACCTGTACGCCCAGGGGCGCGTCGCGTCATCGGCCCTGTTGCCCGCGCCGGCGAGCGCGGTCAGAGCCAGGCCGGCGGCCGTCCCCGCGTCTCGTTCGAGTTCTTCCCGCCCAAGACCCCGGCGATGGAAGAGAGCCTGTGGCAGGCCATCACCCGCCTGGCCCCGCTGGATCCGGCCTTTGTCTCGGTGACCTATGGGGCCGGCGGCTCGACCCGCGAGCGCACGCACCGCACGGTCAAGCGCATCCTGGACGAGACCGGCCTCAAGCCCGCCGCCCACCTGACCTGCGTCGGCGCCAGCCGCGACGAGGTCGACGAGGTGATCCGCGAATACTGGGAGACAGGCGTCCGCCACATCGTCGCCCTGCGCGGTGATCCGCCGCCTACGGAAGGCGGCATCGGCGGGGTCTATGTGCCGCGCGCCGACGGCTATGCCAACGCCACCGAACTGACCAAGGCCCTGCGCGGCATCGCGCCGTTCGAGGTGCTGGTCGGGGTCTATCCCGAGAAGCATCCCGAAAGCCCGTCGATCGAGCACGACATCGACGTGCTCAAGCAAAAGGTCGACGCCGGCGCGACCCTGGCGATCAGCCAGTTCTTCTTCGACATCGACGCCTTCCTGCGCTTTGTCGACAGGGTCCGCGCCGCCGGGATCACCATCCCGATCCTGCCGGGCATCATGCCGGTGACCAATTTCAACGGCCTCAAGAAGATGTCGGCCGCCTGCGGGACCGCGATCCCCGGCTGGCTGGCGAACCTGTTCGAGGGGCTCGACAACGACGCCGAGACTCGTCGCCTGATCGCCTGCTCGGTCGCCACCGAGATGTGCGCCAAGCTGCAGGAGCAGGGGTTCGAGGATTTCCATTTCTACACCCTCAACCGGGCCGATCTGGTCTATGCGATCTGCCGGGTGCTGGGCGTGCGCGAGCGGGAAACCGCCCATTCGGAGGTTGCGGCATGAAGCTCCTGGCCTTGATCCTTTGCAGCGTGCTTTCGCTGGCCGGCGTCAGCTTCGCGCGCGCCGACGGGTGGCCGCCGGCCGCGTGGACCAAGCCGATCAAGCCTTACCGCGTGGTCGGCAACATCTATTATGTCGGCTCCGAGGGGCTGTCTTCGTACCTGATCACCTCGTCGGCCGGTCATGTGCTGCTGGACGCCGGCATGTCGGCGGACGGCGCCAAGCTGGTCGAGCGCAACATCGTCGCGCTGGGCTTCAAGCTGGCTGACGTGAAGATCCTGATCAACACCCACGCCCACTATGACCATGCCGGTGGCCTGGCCCAGATGAAGGCCGACACCGGCGCCAGGCTCTATGCCTCGTCGCAGGACAAGCCGGCCCTGGAGCAGGGCCGTCACTTTGGCGACAACGAAAACGGCCTGACGCCGTTTCCCGCCGTCAAGGTCGACCGCACCGTGCGCGATGGCGAGAAGGTCAAGCTAGGCGAGACCACGCTGATCGCCCACCTGACGCCTGGTCACACCAGCGGCGGGACCACCTGGACCCTGTCGGTGACCGAGCGCGGCCGGCCCCTGAACGTGGTGTTCTTCAACTCGATCTCGGTGGCCGGCAACGCCCTGGTCGGCAACAAGACCTATTCGAGGATCGTGTCCGACTATCGCGCCACCTTCGCCAAGCTGAAGGTCATGCCGGCCGACGTCTTACTGCCCGCCCACGAGGAGCAGGGCGATCTGCTGGCCAAGCGCCTGCGGGTGCTGCGCGGCGACAACAACGCCTTCATCGATCCGACCGAGCTGGGCCGCTTCGTCGCCGCCTCGGAAGCCGCGTTCAATAAAGAGCTGGCGCGCCAGCAGGGAGCGGGCAAGTGACCGACTTTTCCATTCGGGCCAACCGCATCGCCGCCCTGAAGGTTGCCGCCAACGAGCGCGTGCTGATCCTCGACGGCTCCTGGGGCGTGATGTTCCAGAAGAAGAAGCTGTCGGAGGCCGACTACCGAGCCGAGCGCTTCGCCGACTACGACGGCCAGATGAAGGGCAATAACGACGTCCTGTGCCTGACGCGGCCCGACCTGGTGGCCGAACTGCACGACGCCTATTTCGCGGCCGGCGCCGACATCTCCGAGACCAACACCTTTTCCGGCACCACCATCGCCCAGGCCGACTATCGGCTGGGCGAACAGGACGTCTGGGACATAAATTATGAGGGCGCGCGCATCGGCCGCTCGGTCGCGGACCGCTGGCTGCAGGAGCATCCCGAAAAGCCGCGTTTCATCGCCGGCTCGATCGGGCCGCTGAACGTGATGCTGTCGATGTCGTCGGACGTCAACGATCCGGGCGCGCGCAAGGTGATCTTCGACCAGGTCTATGAGGCCTATCGCCAGCAGGTCTCAGCTCTGTACGAGGGCGGCGTCGATCTCTTTTTGATCGAGACCATCACCGATACGCTCAACTGCAAGGCCGCGATCAAGGCGATCCTCGATCTGCGCGACGAGGGCCACGAGGAGCTGCCGATCTGGATCAGCGGCACCATCACCGACCGCTCGGGCCGCACCCTGTCGGGACAGACGGCAGAAGCCTTCTGGAACTCGATCAAGCACTGCAAGCCTTTCGCGGTGGGCTTCAACTGCGCCCTGGGCGCCGACCTGATGCGTCCGCACATCGCCGAGATGGCCCGCATCGCCGACACCCTGGTGGCCGCCTATCCCAATGCCGGCCTGCCCAACGCGATGGGCGAATATGACGAGGAGCCGCACCAGACCGGTCATGCCCTGCACCAGTGGGCGTCGGACGGCCTGGTCAATATCCTCGGCGGCTGCTGCGGCACGACGCCCGACCATATCCGGCATGTGGCGCAGGCCGTCGCCGGTGTCACCCCGCGTCAGATCCCCGAGCGTCCCAAGGCCATGCGCCTGGCGGGCCTCGAACCGTTTGAACTGGTGGGGTGACGGGGTATATGGGGGTATTTCTTTTGGGGCCCATGGGGGTTATGTAGGGTTGTCTCTGAACCGAGGTTTGACGATGGCTACGATCACCATTTCCGATTTCGTTATCTGGACAAAGCATGTCCACGACGACCCCGCCTTGGCTGCGCGGCTGGCGGGCCTGCGCGCTGGCGAGACACTCGACCTCTCGATCGACGGCGTGACGGGGACGTGGCGCAAGATGGACGATGGCAAAGACGGCCGCTCCACCCCTGGCGTTCGTCCTTTGGGGCGGGCTCAGGACTTCTGGCGGAACCTCTACAAGTCGCGCCGTGGCGATATCGTGAGCTTGGAGATCGCCAACTCCGACGACGGGGGCATGGAGGAGCAGGGCGTCGCGTTCGACATTTCGGTCGTTAGGGCCGATCAACAGTTGAAGCGGACCGAGGAAGGCCGCCGCGCCGCGCTCGAAGCGTTTCTTGATCTCGCCGGCCAAGGCTGGCGATCCGAGGGGCGCACTATGACACGCGATGAAATGAACGAACGATGATGACGCTCGACACCAACATCCTCGTCTACGTCTCCGACGACGGGGAGGCGGCCAAACAGCGGGTCGCCAAGCAGGTCGTGCGCGTGTTGAGCGAGCGTCGTCAGCCCCTCGGGTTGCAGGTCATCGGCGAACTGCAGAACGCGCTTCGACGCAAGCTGAAACAGCCGCCGTGGACAGCGGCCCAGAACGCTCGCAACGCTCTGCATGCGTTCGACATCTTTCCACCCAGCGAGGCTGGGGCTGAGGAGGCGTTGACGCTCATGGCCAGCGGGCGTCTGAACTATTGGGACGCTCTGCTCATCGCTTCAGCGCGATCAGCGGGCGTGACGACGATGTTCTCTGAAGACATGCAAGATGGACAGCGCTGGGGCGTGGTCGAGATCATCAATCCCTTTACGCCGGACGGCGGGCTCAGCGCCCGCGCCCGCGAACTTCTTGAACTGGCTAATTGAGATGACCGCCTGGGCTCCCGGACCTTTCGACAACGAAGAAGCCGCTGACTTCATCGAGGACCTGACCGAGGCGCCGGACTGGCGCATGGTCATGACGCTGATGGAACATGCCGCCGGCGTGACCGGCTATCTGGAGGAGGCCGAGGCCGAACTGGCGGTCGCCGCCGCTGCGGTGGTCGCCTCATGCGTCGGGGCCGGCTCGGTGCTGCCCGACACCCACGCCGACCTGAAAGCGACGATGGGCAAGCCGCCGGAAGGCGCCGCCAACCTGGCCCGCAAGGCCCTGGCCCGCGTGGTCGGCACGGCCTCGGAGCTCGACGAAACCTGGCAGGAAGGCGAGGGCCACGACGCGTGGCTCACCCAGATCGCTGGACTGCAATCGTTACTGGTTGGTCAGTCGTGAAAACGACCGATGCGACTGTCCTTCTCCCCTTGCGGGAGAAGGTGGCGACTCAGTCGCCGGATGAGGGGTCGCGCAGGCCTCTCGGAAGAAAGTTCACAGCGTCCCCCGCCTTCGACCCCTCATCCGACCCGCTTCGCGGGCCACCTTCTCCCGCAAGGGGAGAAGGGACCATCGCTACGTCTGGAATCTGAAATGCGTCCCGTCTTCGTCAATATCGGTGAGCGCACCAACGTCACCGGCTCGGCCAAGTTCAAGAAGCTGGTGGTCGAGGGCGACTATCCAGCCGCCCTGTCAGTCGCCCGCCAGCAGGTCGAGGCCGGCGCCCAGGTCATCGACGTCAATATGGACGAGGGGCTGCTCGACTCCAGGCTGGCCATGGTCACCTACCTGAACCTGATGGCCGCCGAGCCCGATATCGCGCGGGTGCCGGTGATGATCGACAGCTCCAAGTGGGAGGTGATCGAGGCCGGGCTGAAGTGCGTGCAGGGCAAGGCCATCGTCAACTCGATCTCCATGAAGGAGGGCGAAGAGAAGTTCATCGAGCAGGCCAAGCTGTGCCTGCGCTACGGCGCGGCCGTGGTGGTCATGGCCTTTGACGAGGTGGGGCAGGCTGACACCGCCGGCCGCAAGATCGAGATCTGCGAGAAGGCCTATCGCATCCTGGTCGACAAGGTCGGCTTCCCGGCCGAAGACATCATTTTCGACCCCAACATCTTCGCCGTGGCGACCGGGATCGAGGAGCACGACAACTACGCCGTCGACTTCATCGAGGGCACCCGCGAGATCAAGAAGCGCTGCCCCTATGCCCGGATCTCGGGCGGGGTGTCGAACGTCTCGTTCAGCTTCCGCGGCAACGAGCCGGTGCGCCGGGCCATCCACTCGGTGTTCCTGTACCACGCCATTGCGGCAGGCATGGACATGGGCATCGTCAATGCCGGCGACCTGCCGGTCTATGACACCCTGGATCCCGAACTGCGCGAGGCCGTCGAGGATGTGATTCTCAACCGCCCGCAGCGGACCAATGTCTCCAACACCGAGCGGCTGGTCGACCTGGCGCCGCGCTACAAGGGCGACAAGAGCCAGGTCCAGACCGCCAATCTGGAATGGCGCAAGGGCAGCGTGAGCGCGCGCATCACCCATGCCCTGGTCAACGGCATCACCGAGTTCATCGAGGCCGACACCGAGGAGGCCCGCCTGTCGGTCGAGCGGCCGCTGCACGTCATCGAAGGCCATCTGATGGATGGCATGAACGTGGTCGGCGACCTGTTCGGCTCAGGCAAGATGTTCCTGCCGCAGGT
>JANOSS010000052.1:0-7451 GCA_031415995.1 Caulobacter sp.
TGAAGGCCTTCGCCGAACGCCTGCAGGCCGCCGGAAAGCCAAAACGCCTCATATTCAACGCTGTCGCCCGGAAACTCGTCGTCCTCGCAAACGCCGTGCTCACCGACCTCAAACCCGCAAATCAACTGACTTGATGACAAAGGTGAGAGCTACTTCCCGCTGGTCAGGGTCGGACTGTCGAGGTCCAGCTTGGCGGCCGGGATCACCGTGGCGTTCGGCACGGCGGCGGGCAGGGTGTTACCCATCGCTTTCAGGTCGCCGGCCACGATGATGCTGGTCTGGGCGGGGTCCATCATCGACTTGGCGAAGGCCTGAACGTCGCTGGCGCTGACGGCCTCGACCTTGGTGGCATAGCTCTGGATCTCGTTCAGTGGCACGCCATAGACCGCCAGGTTGCCCAGGATATCGGCCAGACCTTCCGAGGTGCCCAGGTCGCGGCCAAAGCCGCCGACCAGAACCGACTTGCGCGCCGTCAGTTCGCTGGCCGAGGCCGGCTCGGCCGCCAGACGGGTCAGTTCGGCCTGGACCAGGCTGACCACCTGACCGGCGGACTCGTTCTTGGTCTGCACCCGGGCCGAGAAGCCGCCGAACTGGCCCTGCGGCGTCAGGCTGGAACCCGCGCCGTAGGACAGGCCGCGCTTGATGCGGATTTCCTGGTTCAGACGCGAGGAATAGCCCACGCCCAGCACCGCATTGGTCACCAGACCCGTATAGTAGTTGGGGTCGGCGCGAGTGATGGCCGGCTTGGCCAGGGTCACGGCCGCCTGTCCGGTGCCGGGCAGGTCAATGACCACATTGCGCGGCTTGTAGCCGGTCGGGGCGGCCGGGGTGGCCGGCGGCGGCGTGGCCGGCTTCTTCCAGCCGCCGAACGCTGTCTCGGCGAGTGCGAAGCCGGCCTCCGGCGACAGATTGCCGGTCAGGACCAGGACGGCGTTGTCCGGACGCCAGGCGGCCGAGTGCAGCTTGACCAGGTCTTCGCGCTTGATCTTCGGCAGCGAGCCGGGCGTGCCGCCGGCCACGTGGCCATAGGCCGAGCCGGCATAGAGCACCGGGGCCGTGGCATAGGCCGCCAGGCTGCCCGGGCGCTGGTAGGCGACCGACAGGCCATCCAGGGTCTCTGCGCGAACACGGTCCAGCTCCTGCGCCTTGAAGACCGGGTTCTGGGCGACGTCGGCCATGATCGCCATGGCCGCGCCAGCCTTGTCGGCGATGACGCTGAGGGTCAGGGACGAGGCTTCCCAGCCCGAGCCGGCCGCCAGATTGGCGCCCAGGGCTTCGGTCTGTCGGGCGATATCGACAGCGCCGCGGGTCTTGGTGCCTTCGGTCAGCAGATCGGCGGTCAGGCTGGACGCGCCGGCCAGGCCGGCCGGATCAGAGCTGGCGCCGCCCCGCACGGTCAGGTCAGCGGTGATCAGCGGCAGGTCGCTGGACTTGGCCACGATCACCCGCAGGCCGTTGGCCAGGGTCTTCTCGACCGGCGAGGGCAGGACGGCGGCGATCGGGGCGGCGACGGCGGGGATCTTCTGGCGCTCGCCCTCGGGGGCCAGGGTGAAGACCGTGCCGTTGAACTTCACCGACGCGACCTTGGGCGGGGCCGGGGTGTTGTCCTTCTCGCCGGCCGGCCTGGCCGATTCCGGCAGGTAGCGGATGGAGGTGCGGCGATCGTCTGCCAGCCACGTCTTGGCGACGCGCTGCACGTCGGCGGCCGTCACCGCCTGCAGCTGTGCAAGATTGGTGTTGGCGCGTGCCGCGTCGCCGTCGGTCAACAGGGCGTAGCCGATAGCGAAGGCGCGGCCGTCGATCTCTTCGCGGCGGCGCACGGCGTCGGCGAGCAGACCGGTCTTGGCCTCGGCCAGTTCGGCCGCAGTGGGCGGGGCGTCGCGCAGGCGGGCGACCTGGGCCAGCAGGGCGGCCTCGCCCTGATCCACCGTCTTGCCGCCACCCATGATCGCGCCGACATAGAACAGGCCCGGCTGGGCGTTGGTCGGGCCCGAGGAGAACACCGACTGGGCGATCTGCTGCTCATAGACCAGAGTGTCATACAGCCGCGAGGACTTGCCCGCCGACAGGATGGCATCCAGCACGGCCAGGGCGGGGGCGTCCTGGTCGGCCGAGGCCGGGGCCAGCCAGGTGATCGCCACCGCCGGCAGTGGCACATTGGGGCCATAGGTGTTGACGGTCTTCGGGCCGGTGCGAGGCGGCTCGACCACGGTGACCCTGGGCAGCGGCGTGGCCGGAGCCTTCAGCGGCGCGAAATACTTGTTGGTCAGGGCGGCTAGCTGGGCGTCGTCGAAATTGCCGGCCACGATCAGGGCGGCGTTGTCGGGGCGATAATAGGTGGCATGGAAGGCGCGCACGTCGTCGACGGTGGCCGCGTCCAGCTCTTCGATCGAGCCGATGCCCGGGCGCTTGTAGGGGTGGGTGGTGAACGACTGCTGCGGCAGGTAGAGGGCGAACAGGCGGCCATAGGGGTCGGCAAGAACGCGCTGACGCAGTTCCTCTTTCACCACATCGCGCTCGGAAGCGAAGCCCGCCTCGTCGATGACCAGGGTGCTCATGCGGTCGGCCTCGGCCCACAGCAGCCGCTCCAGATGATTGGCCGGCACCACCTCGTAGTAGTTGGTGAAGTCGTCATAGGTGGAGGCGTTGTTGAAGCCGCCGACATCCTCGGTCAGTCGGTCCAGGGTCTCGTTGGGCATGTTGCGCGTGGCCTTGAACATGATGTGTTCAAAGAGGTGTGCGAAGCCCGAACGGCCTTCAGGATCGTCCTTCGAGCCGACGCCGTACCAGACCTGCACCGTCACGTTCGGCGTGGTCGTGTCCCGAGCCGTGAACACCTTCAGGCCATTGGCCAGCACCCGCTCCTTATAGACGATGGGCGGCACGCTGATCGACGCGCCGGCGGCGGGCGCCGCGAAGGCCATCGGCGACAGGGCAGTGGTCGAAAGAGCCAGCGCCACGAGGGCGGCCATGGCGACGGGACGGATCATTCAGGTGAGCTCCAGCAAACGCGGTTGCCGGGACCCTATCATCGCCCCGCCGGGGCGAAAGCTTACCGTCTTGTCATGAAGCGGTTGTCGGAGGCTCCAGGATGAACCGGGCTTGTTGAGCGGGCGAGGGGACCATACAGGCGTCCTTCTTCCCCATCAGCCGATAGCGGTTGGCGGCCAGCCCGTCATAGGCGGCGTCGCACGGCCCCCTGGGCAGGCGATCGACGAAGGCCAGCCAGCGCCACGGCGCGTCGAGCCGGCGCAGCAAGGCGCCGATGGCGGCGGTCTTTTCCAGGGCTCGGCCATGGTCGATGAACAGGAAACTGGCGGGAGTGTCCGGCTCGATCCCGTAGGTGATGGCCAGCTGGCGGCCATAGGGCGACTGGATCGGCGTGAAGCGGATGACCCCTTCGCGGTCCAGCCGCAGCACCAATGCGACCGAGCCCGAGCAGAGATTGCACACGCCGTCGAACAGCCACAGGCCATCGGGAAGGTCCTGCGAGGCCGGGCTCACTCGGCCTCCTGGCATTCCCGGCGCAAGGCCCTCAGGGCGTCGGGGACGTCGCGGCGCATCAGGCCGCTGAGCACGGGCGCCGGTACAGCGAAAGGCGCCGCAGCCCACATCTCGTAGGTCACGCGGGTGGCGGACCCGGACTTGATCGGCTCCAGCGTCCAGGACCCCTCGCACGCGCGGATGTCGCCGCCGATGCAGGTGAAGCGGATGCTGCGCTCAGGTTCCAGGTCGACGCGCGAGGTCGATCTCAGGGTCGGCAGGAAGAAGCCCCACTTGACCAGATGCTCGCGCCGTTCCGAGCGGCCGTCCGCCGCGCGGGACAGCACCCGGCAACGCTTGACCCCCGGGGTCATGCGGGCCGCACGATCGCAGTCGAGGATCGTGCGCCAGACCACGGCTACGGGGGCGGGAATATCGATGGCCGCCTTGACCATGCCGCCGCGCCCCCTGGCGTCGGCATGGGCCTCGATGGGGATCTCGCCCGCGCGCAGGCGGTCAATCCAGGCACCGTCGGCCAGCGCCGGGCTGGCCAGAAACATCAGGGCAAGGGAAAGCAGCCGGCTCATCATGCTGACGCTAACGCGCCGATGGCCTCGCCGTCACGCGCCGCCGCGATTTTTCACCAGATCATCGACGACCGACGGATCGGCCAGGGTCGAGGTGTCACCCAGGCTGGTGAGGTCGTTCTCGGCGATTTTGCGCAGGATGCGGCGCATGATCTTGCCCGACCGGGTCTTGGGAAGACCCGGGGCCCACTGGATGACGTCCGGCGCGGCGAACGGGCCGATCTCGCGGCGAACCCACAGCACCAGCGCCTTGCGCAGATCATCGGTCGGGGTGACGTCGGCGTTCAGAGTCACATAGGCGTAGACGCCCTGGCCCTTGATATCGTGCGGACAGCCGACCACGGCGGCCTCGGCGACGGTCTCGTGCGCGACGAGCGCGCTCTCGATCTCGGCGGTGCCCAGGCGGTGACCCGAGACGTTGATCACGTCATCGACCCGACCGGTGATCCAGTAATAGCCGTCGGCGTCGCGGCGGCAGCCGTCGCCGGTGAAGTACTTGCCGGGATAGGTGCTGAAATAGGTCTCGAAGAACCGGCCGTGGTCGCCATAGACCGTGCGCATCATGCCGGGCCAGCTGTCGGTGATCACCAGATTGCCCTCGGTCGCGCCGTCCAGTACCAGACCTTCGGCGTCGACCAGCTGCGGCTTGACGCCGGGCAGGGGCTTGGAGGCCGAACCGGGCTTCAGGGCGGTCGCGCCGGGCAGCGGCGTGATCAGCATGCCGCCGGTCTCGGTCTGCCACCAGGTGTCGACGATCGGCAGTTTCGCCTTGCCGACCACGCGATGGTACCAGAGCCAGGCCTCCGGATTGATCGGTTCGCCGACGCTGCCCAGCAGGCGCAGGGACGAAAGATCGTTCTTGGTCACCCAGTCGTCGCCCTCGCGCATCAGGGCCCGCAGGGCTGTGGGGGCTGTGTAGAAGATCTCGACCCTGTGTTTGTCGATCACCTCCCAGAACCGGCTAGGGGTGGGATAGTTGGGCACGCCCTCGAAGATCAGGCTGGTCCCGCCATTGGCCAGCGGGCCGTAGACCACGTAGCTGTGGCCGGTGACCCAGCCGACGTCAGCGGTGCACCAGAAGACCTCGCCGGGTTTGTAGTCAAAGACGGCCCAGAAGGTCCACGACGCCCAGGCCAGATAGCCGCCGGTCGTGTGCAGCACGCCCTTGGGCTTTCCGGTCGAGCCGGAGGTGTAGAGGATGAACAACGGATCCTCGGCGTTCATCGGTTCGGGCGCGCACTCGGCCGAGACGGCCTCGCGCACGTCCTGCCAGACGATGTCGCGGTTCTTGACCAGCGGTACGTCGGCCCCGGTCCAGCGCACCATCAGCACCTTGCCGACCCACGGGCAGCTTTTCAGGGCTTCGTCGATATTGGCCTTCAGCGGCACGCGCTTGCCGCCGCGCTTGCCCTCGTCGGCGGTGATCACGAAGTGCGAGGCGCAGTCCTGGATCCGGCCGGCGATGCTGTCGGGCGAGAAGCCGCCGAACACCACCGAATGCACGGCCCCGATCCGGGCGCAGGCCAGCATGGCCACGGCCGCGATCGGGATCATCGGCAGATAGATCGTCACCCGGTCGCCCTTCTGGACCCCCTGCACCTTGAGGACGTTGGCCATGCGGCAAACCTCCTCGTGCAACTGGCCATAGGTCAGGGTGTCGGAGGTTCCCGGCTCGTCGCCTTCAAAGATGAGGGCGACCTCGTCCTTCTTGTGCGGCAGATGGCGGTCGATGCAGTTGGCGCTGACGTTCAGCACCCCGTCGGCGTACCAGCGGATGCGGAAATCGGCCTTGTCGAACGAGACGTCCTTGATCTGATTGGGCGGGGTGATCCAGTCCAGTCGCTCGGCGATGTCGCGCCAATAGCCTTCCGGATCGGCTTCGACGCGGGCGAGGGCGGCTTCGTAGGCGGCGGCGTCGATATGGGCCTCGCGCGCCAGGGCCTCAGGAACCGGGAAAACCTGTCCGTCGCTCACGCCATCACTCCCTTGGTCTTGTTGCGGCCGGAGTATGCGAAGGCGGCACGAGCGCGCAAGGATACCATTGCGGTTTCTTGCGCGATCGGCGCGCGCTATTTCGTGTGATTGTTGTTTCGGAGGCCCTCATGCTGCTCGCCCTCTCCACCTGGTCCGAGATCGAGACCTTTCTGAAGACCTCAAAGACCGTGGTCGTGCCCATCGGCTCCAACGAGCAGCACGGGCCTACGGGCCTTCTGGGCACCGACTGGCTGTGCCCGGAGATCATCTCGCACGAGGCCCAGAAACGGTCCGACACCGTGCTTGTGGCCCCAACTTTCAATATCGGCATGGCCCAGCACCATCTGGCCTTTCCGGGCACGATCTCCCTGCGGCCTTCGACCTTTATCGCCGCGATCGGTGACTGGGTGCGGTCGCTGGGCGCGCACGGCTTTGAGCGGATCTATTTCCTCAACGGTCACGGTGGCAATGTCGCCTCGATCGAGGCGGCGTTTTCGGAGCTCTATGCCGACTACAGCTTCCGCGGCGCGCGGGCGCCGTTCGCCCTGAAGCTGAAGAACTGGTGGGACCTGGCCGGCGTCCACGCCCTGGCCAACCGGCAGTTTCCCGTCGGCCACGGCAGCCATGCGACGCCGTCCGAGATCGCGGTGACCCAGTGGGCCTATCCGGAAACCATCAAGACCACGGCCTATGAGCCGAAGATCGCGCCCACCGGCCCGATCCGCGAGGCCCTGGACTTCCGGGCCCGCTATCCCGACGGCCGCATGGGCTCGGACCCGGCCCTGGCGACCTCGGAAAAGGGCGGCGAGCTGGTGGCGATGGCGGCCAAGTCTCTGATCGAGGATCTGGCGGCCTTTTCGGCGGAGAAGGCTCCAGCTTAAGGGCACACAAGTCTTGTTTGCCTTGAACGAGGTTTAAGCCGCCCGCCGCTGGGCGACGCGGCCATCGGCGATCCGCAATTCACCCATGCGCTCGGCCAGACGTGTGGCTTCCTGAGCCAGGGCGTGGCTGGCGGCGGTGGTCTCCTCGACCATGGCCGCGTTCTGCTGGGTGACCTGGTCCATCTGGTTCATGGTCGTGTTGACCTCGGCCAGGCCCCGGGCCTGTTCCTGGGCAGAGGCCGCCATGGCGCTGACCAGGGAGTCGATCTGGTCGACCTCGTCGGCAATGGCGCGCAGGGCCTCGCCGGCCTTGCCGACATATTCGACCCCTTGGCCGACCTCGACCGCGCTGGTGGCGATCAAGGTCTTGATCTGCTTGGCCGCATCGGCCGAGCGCTGGGCCAGGGCCCGGACTTCCTGGGCGACAACGGCGAAGCCGCGACCGGCCTCGCCGGCCCGGGCGGCCTCGACCCCGGCGTTCAGGGCCAGAAGATTGGTCTGGAAGGCGATCTCGTCGATCACACCG
>JANOSS010000053.1:0-10094 GCA_031415995.1 Caulobacter sp.
TGACAGCCGCAACGGTCGCCGTACGTGCGCCCTTCCCGTGCTGTCAGGTGAGATTGATTATGCGGGCGGTTTCAGTGCGTCTGACAGGCGCGATCAAGTTTTTTACAAATGGTTGATTGGGTTGGAGTTTGTTCTGGAAACTACGGGGATTGAGCGCGGCGTATCCCCGTACGCCCAGCCCTCTCCCAGAGGGAGAGGGAGGGACCCACGCTTGCGTGGGAGGGTGAGGGGTTACACTGGTTGCCGTTGTCGCACTGGGGGCCCTGCCCTGTCCGGACGGGCTTCGCTAACCCCTCATCCTCCCACGCCTGCGGCGCGGGCCCCTCCTTCTCCCTCTGGGAGAAGGGTTCGATCTGGCGTCCTGCCCCCTTCACGCTGAAGGGAGCCCTCCCTTCATCTCACGGCGAGACGATCGCCGAACTGTCCAGGTCACTCAAGGCCGGCCCTCCGGGCCGCCGCGGAGCGGCCGGTCGCAGACCGGGCCTTGACTGACCTGGACAGTACGGCACGCTGCTGCCTCTAAGAGATGAAGGGCTGACTCTGCGTGCGCGATATCGAGAACGCTAGACCGTCCAGCCGTCAGATCGCAATGGGCATAACCATTTTCGGCACGCTCAGCGGCTGGAGCGGCGCAGCGTTCGGTCATTCCGCTGAGTCCAACTGGCTTCGCGCCGCTCTCGTTTTTGCAGTGGTGACTTGCGCTCTGGCCGTCTTCTTCAGTCGCACCTATGTGCTCTACGACTCTCCGCGGCCCCCACGCCTGACAACCTACCGGTGGCGCGAACTTCCCATCTTCATTGCAATGACGCCCATGCTGACGGTGTTCCTGTTTGGCTTAACACCCCTGGGCATCTTGTCCGCGCTAGGCTTGGCCGTAATCGCGCCGATGCCAAGCGCGACGGATTTTGCGCTGCAGGCCGACTTCGACGAGAAGGAGCGAGACGAGCTGTCCAAGTACCGTCCGAAAATCCTGGACGAATAACCTACCGCGCCACGCTGGCCCGCGCCCGCTTCAGCCCCGGCCGCGTGTTCGGCGCCCCGGCCTCGTTGGCTTCCAGCGCCGACAGCAGGTCCGCCTTCAGCGCCGTGACCTTGCGGGTCTCGGTCAGCTTCCCGCCCTCGGCCGTCTGCACATAGAAGGCGTCGACCGCGCGTTCGCCGTAACCGTCGATATGGGCCGACTGGATCGACAGGCCGCTCGTCGCCAGGGTCTGGGCCAGGGCGTGCAGCAGGCCCGGGCGGTCGCGGCCCGAGGCTTCGACCACGGTGGCGTCATTGGAGGCCTCGTTGTCGACCACCACGCTGGGCGCAATCGTGAAGGCCGCCGTGCGCGACTGCTCGGCACCGCGACGCGGCTCGAAGCTCATGGTTTCGCCGCGACCGGCCGCTTCCAGGGCGTCGGCCAGGCGGCGCAGGGCGCGGGGGTTTTCGCAGCCCATGGGAGCGCCGGTGACGTCCTGCACATAAAAGACGTCCAGGGCCTGGCCCTGGCGCGAAGTAAAGACCCGCGCGCCCACCACATTGCCGCCCAGTGACGAGATGGCCAGGGCCAGGTCGGCGCACAGGCCGCGCCGGTCGCGGGCGGCGATCACGATCTCGGCGGCGTTGGAGCCCGGCGTCACCTGACCCTCGGCGGCGGCTCCGCCCTGGATGGCGGCGCGACGGGCCAGGGCCGCGTGGTCCTTGAGTTCCTGCGCCTTGAAGGCGCTGAAATAGGCGTCCTCCATGGCTGACGCCCAGCCCGCTGCGGCCGGGTCATCGGCGATCAGGGCCTCGCGCGCGGCCTCGGCGACCGCCTCCTGGTGGCGCTGGACGCTGGCGGCGGCGTCGCTGCCCCGGCCGCCGCGGAACACGGCTTCAGTGGCGTTGTAGAGCTCGCGCAGCAGCTGGCCCTTCCAGCCGTTCCAGACTCCCGGGCCCACGGCGCGGATGTCGGCAACGGTGATGACCAGCAGCAGGCGCAGGCGCTCGGGGTTTTCGACGATGCGCGCAAAGGCGGCCACCGTCCCTGGATCGGAAACATCGCGCTTCTGGGCAAAATCGCTCATCACCAGATGGTTCTCGACCAGCCAGGCCACCAGCTCGACCTTCAGCCGGTCGACGCCCAGGCGCTCGCAGGCGCTGCGGGCCGAACGGGCCCCGGCCTTTTCCTGGCCGCCCACCCCGCCCTTGCCAGTGTCGTGCAGCAGCATGGCCAGGAACAGGGCCTCGCGGTCCTCGATCAGCGGCATGATGGAGACGGCCAGCGGGTGATCCTCGGCCAGGCGTCCGGCGGCGATGTCGCCGATCACGCCCACGGCCCGCAGGGTGTGCTCGTCCACCGTATAGGAGTGGTACATGTTGAACTGCATCTGGGCGACGATGCGGCCAAATTCCGGGACAAACCGGCCCAGAACCCCGGCATCGTTCATCAGGGTCAGGGTGCGATAGGACCGCTTGCCCCGGGCCAGAAGTTGCAGGAAGGCCTCGCAGGCGTCCTCGTCACGGCGCACCCGCGAGGTGATCAGGCCCAGCGAGCGGGTCACGGCCGTGAAGGCGTCGGGGTGCAGGTCGAGATCGCGCTCGTCGGCGATCTTGAACAGCCGGATCAGATTGACCGGATCGGCCTCGAACACCTCGGGCCCGTCGATGTTCAGCCGGCCGCCGTCCTCGTAGAAGCCGTCGACATCCAGCGCCTTGCGCTTGGGGCGACCGCCGCCGGGCAGGAAACGGGAAATGCCCTTGGGCTCGTTCTTGAAGTGCTCGGCTTCCAGCTTGGCCGAGAAGGCGCGGGTCAGGGCCCCGACCTCCTTGGCGATCAGGAAGAAGCGCCGCATGAAGCGCTCGACCTCCGGAGCGTCGCCCCGGTCGCCATAGCGCAATCGGCGGCCGATCTCGGGCTGCAGGTCGAAGGTCAGGCGCTCTTCGGGTCGGCCGGTGGTGAAGTGCAGGTGGGCGCGCACCGCATGCAGGAAATCGAAGGCGCGGATGAAGGCCTTGGCCTCGCGCCGGTCGAACACCGCCAGCTTGAACACGTCTTCGGGGCGATCCACCGGGTGCAGATATTCGGCGATCCACATCAGGGTGTGCAGGTCGCGCAGGCCGCCCTTGCCCTCCTTGACGTTGGGCTCGACCATGTAGCGGCTAGCCCCGGCCCGGGCCTGGCGGTCGTCGCGTTCTTTCAGCTTGGCGGCGACGAAGGCGGCGCCGGTGCCCTTCATGACGTCGTCGCGGAAGCGCTTCTTGAGGTCCTCGCCCAGGCGCTCGTCGCCGGTCAGGCGGCGGGCCTCCAGGATGGTGGTGCGGATGGTGAAGTCTTCGCGCGACAGCCGCACGCATTCCTCGACCGTGCGCGAGGCGTGGCCGACCTTGAAGCCCAGGTCCCACAGCGCATAGAGCATGAACTCGATCACGCTCTCGGCGTGGGGCGTGGTCTTGTAGGGCCGCAGGAACAGCAGATCGATGTCGGAATAGGGCGCCAGGGTGCGCCGGCCATAGCCGCCGACGGCCAGCAGGCACAGGCGCTCGCCCTCGGTGGGGTTGCGGGCCCGGAACACGTGCACCGTGGTGAAGTCATAGAGGGCGGTGATCACCTCGTCGGTGACACCGCTGAGCAGGCGCGAGGTCTCAAGGCCGCCGGCCCCGTTCTCCAGCCGCTCCTTGGCGATCATCCGGCCGCGAAACAGCGCCTGTTTGAGGATCTCGATGGCGCGGACGCGCTGCTCGGCCTCGTTGCCGATCGAGTCGAGGGCGGCGGCCGAGAGACGCGCACGCAGGGCGTGACCGTCGACGACATGTTCCAGCGGGGTGGGGCGAAGGCGACGGGGCATGATGGGGATATGGTGTACCCGTCAGGTCTTGAGCAGACCCTTAAGACGATAAAGCGCCTCAAGAGCTTCGCGGGGCGACATTCCGTCGACATCGAGGTCTTTCAGGGCCGTATCGATGACACTGGGCGCCGGCTTGGCGGGCGCTTGAACCGCCTGACTCATCGCAAATAGCGGCAGGTCGTCTAGGCGGGCGGGTGATTCGTCCTTGGTCTCGAGGCGATCCAGCACCTCGCGGGCCCGGGCCACGACCGGGGCCGGGACGCCGGCCAGCTTGGCCACCTGCACGCCGTAGGAGCGATCAGCCGGACCGGGCGCGGCCTCGTGCAGGAACACCAGATCGCCGTTCCACTCCTTGGCCCGCAGGGACAGGTTGGAGACGTGGTCCAGCCGTTCCTCAAGCGTCGCCAGCTCGTGATAGTGGGTGGCGAACAGGGCGCGGCAGCGATTGGTGTCGTGCAGGGCCTCGGCGCAGGCCCAGGCGATGGCCAGGCCGTCATAGGTGGCCGTGCCCCGGCCGATCTCGTCGAGGATCACCAGGCTGCGCGGCGTGGCCTGGGTCAGGATGGCGGCGGTCTCGACCATCTCCATCATGAAGGTCGAGCGGCCCCTGGCCAGGTCATCGCCGGCCCCGACGCGGCTGAACAGGCGGTCCACGACCCCCAGCCGAAAGCTGGCAGCGGGTACGAAGCAGCCGGACTGGGCCAGGATCGCCAGCAGGGCGTTCTGGCGCAGGAAGGTCGACTTGCCGGCCATGTTGGGGCCGGTGACGATCGACAGCCGGGGTCCGGTCTCGCCCGAGGCGTCGAGACTGCAGTTGTTGGGCGTATAGGGATCGCCGGCCCGCTTGACGGCGGCCTCGACCACCGGGTGGCGGGCGGCCTGGGCGTCGAAGGCCAGGGAGCGGTCAACGATCGGCCGCGTGGCCCCGCTGTCCTGCGCCCATTCGGCCAGGGCGGCGGCGACATCGAGCCTGGCCAGCGCCTCGGCGGCGATCTGGATGGCGTCGGCCAGCAGGCGGGCCACCTCGCGCCAGGTCTCGAAGGCGGCGATCTCCATGGCCAGCACCCGCTCGCCGGCCTGGGCGATTCGGGCGTCCAGATCGGCCAGTTCCACCGTGGTGAAGCGCACCTGGTTGGCCAGGGTCTGGCGGTGGATGAAGGTGGCGTTCAGCGGCGGCTGGAACAGCGGGTCGGCCTTGCCGGCCGTGGCCTCGACGAAATAGCCCAGCACGCCGTTGTGGCGGATCTTCAGCGGCACGCCACTTTCGACCGCCAGCTGGGCCTCGAGGGCGATGATCACCTTGCGGCTGTTGTCGCGCAGGGCGCGGGCCTCATCCAGTTCCTCGCGGATCCCGGACGCCACGAAACCGCCGTCGCGGGCCAGGGCCGGCAGGTCAGGGCCCAGCCCGGCCTGCAGCGCCGCCAGAAAGCCGCCCAGCCCCTCGTGCAGGTCGGGCGTCAGGGCGCGGAAGGCGTGTTCCAGCTCGAACGGCGGCGACGACAAGGCATCGCCCGAGTCGGCCACCATCGCGGCCAGGGTCTCGCCGATCTTCAGTGTGTCGCGGATGCAGCCCAGGTCGCGCGGTCCGCCCCGGCCCAGGGCCAGGCGGGAGAGGGCGCGGGCCATGTCGCCCGAGCCCTTCAGGGTCTCGCGCAGGCGCTGGCGCAGGGACCGGTGCTCGACGAACCACTGAACCGCGTCGAGGCGCTGATCAATGGCCGCGACGTCCAGCAGCGGCCGGGCCAGCCGCGAGGCCAGCAGCCGCGCCCCGCCCGAGGTGATGGTGCGGTCGATGGCGGCCAGCAGCGAGCCACTTCGATCGCCATTTTGGGTGCGGTCGATCTCCAGGCTGGCCCGGGTGGCCGGGTCGATGGTCATGACGTCGGCGTCAGCCGCGCGGCGCGGGGCGCGCAGGGCCGGCAGGCGTCCGGCCTGGGTCATTTCCAGATGGGCGGCGATCAGGCCCAGGGCCCCGATCTCGGCCGGCGACAGGCCGCCGAAACCATCCAGCGTATCGACGCCGTACAGGCGCTTGACCCGCGCCTCGGAGGCCTGCGGTTCGGACAGGGCCGACGGCATGGGCTGGAACAGGCCGCCGCAGATCTTCAGGGTCTGGGACAGCTGGTCGTCGGACAGCAGGCGGTCGGCGACCAGGGTCTCGGACGGGGCCAGGGCCGCCAGGATCGCGGCCACCCCGTCCTTGCTGACGGAAAAGACCTCGACCTCGCCGGTCGACAGCTCGACGCTGGCCACAGCCGCCTGTCCGGCCCGCACCGCCACGGCGGCGAGGCGATTGGCGCCGCGGGCGTCCAGCAAACCCTCCTCGGTCAGGGTGCCGGGGGTGACCACCCGCACGATGTCGCGGCGGACGATCGACTTGGAGCCGCGCTTCCTGGCCTCGGCCGGGTCTTCCATCTGCTCGCAGACCGCGACCTTGAAGCCCTGGCGGATCAGCTTGGCCAGATAGGCCTCGGCCGCGTGCTGCGGCACCCCGGCCATCGGGATCGGCTGGCCGTTGTGGGTCCCCCGGAAGGTCTGGGAGATGCCCAGGGCGGCCGCCGCCGCGATCGCGTCATCAAAGAACAGCTCGTAGAAATCGCCCATTCGAAAGAAGATCAGGGCGTCCGGCTGCCGCGCCTTCATCTCGAAAAACTGCTGCATCACCGGCGTCGCGCCGGTGGCGTCATAGGTCTGGATGGCGGGAGCAGCGGGGGCGTTCATGACGCCATGACTTAACGTTTGACGCTGCTTCGCAGAAGCGCCATGTAGAATGTTCATGTTTTGTGCCAAAGGTTTGTTCGGCCAACAAGAGGGGCGGCATGACCGACGGCGGGCCGGCGGCGAACTCAGCTGTCAGGAAATCCATGACGACTGCACTCGGGCGGAAAGAGCCGCCCGAGTGCAGTCGTTGAGGTCAGCCAACGCGGCATCGACGCTTTCAAAGCGAACAAGCTCACCCCGATCAGCCGCCGCGATGGCCGCCCGCGTCGCGGCATTGGGTGTCCGTACCTCGAACGGCAGCGCCTTTTCGGCGGCGACCCGAACCAGCATGAGGCGGATGGCGTCCGAGATCGTGAGGCCCATATCGGCCAGCGCCGCCGTCGCCTCCCTTTTCAGGTCGGCATCGATCCGCGCTCTAACCGTGTCCAGAGCAGCCATGCGGAATGTTCCTTCAGAGCAGGAGCGTAGCTACGTTGTAGATACAACGTAGCTACAACGAGACGATCGTCAACCTGAATCCTTCGCGCCTGGCCAAAACCATCGGAGACGCAGAATGCTGGCGCTCGAAATCACCGGTCAGTTCAAGCGTGACTACAAGCGCGAGAAGGCCGGGAGGCACACGGACCTGGACGCCGTTTTCAAGGCGACAGTCGATCTGCTGGTCAGCGAAACACCGCTGCCTGTCGCCAACAGGGATCATGCTCTCAGGGGCGACTGGAAGGGCTGCAGGGACTGCCACCTGAAGCCCGACCTGGTGCTGATCTATCGGAAAACCAGAACATCGATCCAACTGCTGCGGCTGGGCTCTCATAGCGAGCTGTTCAGCTAGGCCGCGAGCGTCGAGCCGCTTGCCTGTCGTTGAGAACTCCCCCTAAATCGCCCCAAGGCTGGGGGTCCGTCATGTCTGCATCCCATGCGCTTGCCGCCATCCCAGAGCGCCCCGCCGTCATGGGCCGCTACAAGCCCGACTGGCTGGAGAAGCCGACGGTCGACGACATGGAGTGGGCCTATCCGGCCCATGCCCAGCGCAAGGAAATCGACGGCAAGGCCGTGATCACCTGCAAGGTCGGCTATGACGGCCTGCTGCGCGATTGCCGGGTCGTGTCGGAGGCGCCGGCCGGCGAGGATTTCGGCGTCGCCGCCCTGGCCCTATCTCAGAAGTTCCGGATGATCCCGCCGACCGGACCTGTGGAAACCCCGCCCTCCGTCACTATTCCGATTGTGTTCAAGGTCCCGCGGAGCGAGACGCCGGCGCCCATTGTGTCGCTGGAAATCAGCAGGCACCAATTTGGCCGCGTAAACCAGTCGCTGGGAACGAAGTCTTGGAGCATCCCCGGCGATGGCCCGGCGACCGACGAGCAGCTCTACGCCGTCGCTGGAATAGCGTTCCTGGTCCTGATGGCGATGTTCTTTGGCCTGGGTCGCCACAAAAAGCGGCCCAAGACAAAACCCTGAAACCCTAGCTGCCCGTAACTTCGTCCCAGAACCGCTTGGCCTTGCCGACGAAATTGGCCGACTTGGGGTTCTGCTTGTCGTCACACAGGCCGGCCAGCTCCTTGAGGAGCTCTTTCTGACGGGCCGACAGGTGGGTCGGGGTCTCGACGAACAGTTCCACCACCAGATCGCCGCGCTGGCGGCTGCGCAGGGACGGCATGCCCCGGCCCTTGAGGCGGACAGTCTTGCCGGTCTGGGCGCCTTCGGGAACCTTGACGGGGATCTTGCAGGTCCCGTCGCATTCCTCGCCGCCCATCAGGCAGGGGGCGTCAATCTCGCCGCCGAGGGCCGCCACGGTCATCGGCACGGGAACCGTGCACAGCAGGTCGAGGCCATCGCGCTCGAACAGCTCGTGCGGGATCACCGACAGGAAGATGTAGAGGTCGCCGCGCGGCCCGCTGCGGGCCCCGGCGTCGCCTTCGCCCGACAGGCGGATGCGGGCCCCGTCATCGACACCGGCCGGGATGCGCACCGACAGGATGCGCTCGCGGCGCACCTGGCCGTGGCCGTTGCAGCTCTGGCAGGGGTCCAGCACCAGGCGGCCCGAACCGCCGCAGCGGGGACAGCCGCGCTCGACCGCAAAGAAGCCCTGCGTAGCCCGCACGCGGCCATGGCCGCCGCAGGTGCCGCAGACCGTCGGGCTGGTGCCGACCTTGGCGCCCGAGCCGTCGCAGACCTCGCAGGTGATGGCGGCGGGAACCTTGATCTCGACCTCGGCGCCGGCATAGGCCTGCTCCAGGCTGATCTCCAGATCGTAGCGCAGGTCCTGGCCACGTTGCGGGCCGTTGGACGGACGGCGACCGCCGCCGAACATCTCGCCGAACACGTCGCCGAATACGTCGCTGAAAATGTCGCTGGGATCGCCGCCAAAGCCGCCCTGACCACCACCACCGCCGCCGCCGCCGCCATTGACGCCGGCATGGCCGAACCGGTCATAGGCCGCGCGCTTTTGCGGGTCCGAGAGGATCGAATAGGCCTCGTTGATTTCCTTGAAGCGACCGGACGCGTCCTCGCAGCCGCCGTTGCGGTCGGGATGGTGTTCCATCGCCAGCTTGCGGAATGCGGCCTTCAGGCCCGCATCATCGGCGGTCCGGGTCACGCCCAGGATTTCGTAATAGTCGCGCATCGTCAGCGTCTGGCGCCCAAAAGGCCCACGGGAGAGGCGGTGATAGGGAAAGAGGTGGTGTTCTGCATCGCGCGACGCAAGGCGTGGCAGGCGCGCAGATCAAGCAGACGCTGCCGCGAAACGATCGTCAAAGGAACGTTTCGCGGCGCGCGCATGGCGAACTAGTTCGCCGGCTTGTTTTCGTCGACTTCCTCGAACTCGGCGTCGACGACGCCATCGTCCGCGGCGGCCTCATCGCCATCGCCCGAATCCTGTTGCGAGGCGTACATGGCCTCGCCCAGCTTCATCGAGGCCTGACGCAGGGCGTCGGTCTTGGCCTTGATCAGGTCGACGTCTTCGCCTTCCAGAGCGGTCTTCAGGTCGGTCAGGCCGGTCTCGATGGCGACCTTGTCCTCACCAACAACCTTGTCACCGTGCTCGGCCATGGCCTTTTCCGTGGCGTGCACGGTGGCCTCGCCCTGGTTCTTGGCCTCGACCAGCGCCTTCTTCTTGTCGTCGCCGGCCTTGTTGGCCTCGGCTTCCTTGACCATGCGCTCGATATCCGCGTCGCTCAGGCCGCCATTGGCCTGGATGCGGATCGAGTGCTCCTTGTTGGTCGCCTTGTCCTTGGCGTGGACATTGACGATGCCGTTGGCGTCGATGTCGAAGGTGACCTCGATCTGCGGGATGCCGCGCGGGGCCGGCGGAATGCCCTGCAGGTCGAACTGACCCAGGAACTTGTTGTCGACGGCCATCGGACGCTCGCCCTGGAAGGCGCGGATCGTCACGGCCGACTGGTTGTCGTCCGCGGTCGAGAAGGTCTGCGAGCGCTTGGTCGGGATGGTGGTGTTGCGCTCGATCAGCGGGGTGAACACGCCGCCCAGGGTCTCGATGCCCAGGGTCAGAGGGGTCACGTCCAGCAGCAGCACGTCCTTGACGTCGCCTTGCAGAACGCCGGCCTGAAC
>JANOSS010000054.1:0-24510 GCA_031415995.1 Caulobacter sp.
CGGTGTGATCGACGAGATCGCCTTCCAGACCAATCTTCTGGCCCTGAACGCCGGGGTCGAGGCCGCCCGGGCCGGCGAGGCCGGTCGCGGCTTCGCCGTTGTCGCCCAGGAAGTCCGGGCCCTGGCCCAGCGCTCGGCCGACGCCGCAAAGCAGATCAAGACCCTGATCCGCACCTCGACCGAACAGGTCGGGCGCGGCGTGCGGCTGGTTGGCGAGACGGGCGAGACCCTGGACCAGATCCTGGTCCAGGTGGCCGAGATCAACGATCTGGTCGGCGAGATCGCCGCCTCGTCCAAGGAGCAGGCCGTGGGCCTGGCCGAGGTCAATCAGGCGGTGAACCAGATGGACCAGGTCACCCAGCAGAACGCCGCCATGGTCGAACAGTCGACTGCCGCCAGCCATGCCCTGGCCAGCGAAGCAGCCGAACTTGAGCGGCTGGTCGGCCGGTTCCAGGTCGGCGCCGAGGTTCGCGAACTGCGGTCCCCGGTTGCAGCCCCGCGCACGGCCGTCGCCCCGTCCCGCGAAAGCTTCCGCCAGCGCTATGTGCAGGGAGCCAACGCCCTGAAGGTCGAGCCGTCAACGCGGCCGGGCGATTGGGAAGAGTTCTAGGGGGGCCTAGATCGAACCCTTCTCCTAGAGGGAGAAGGAGGGGCCCGCGCGGCAGGCGTGGGAGGATGAGGGGTTTGCGAAGCCCCTCCGGACAAGTCAGTGCTTTCGGGCGCCGGGGCGCCGGGGCGGCTGACGGTGTAACCCCTCACCCTCCCACGCAAGCGTGGGTCCCTCCCCCTGGGAGAGGGCTGGTCGTATGGGGATACGCAGCGCTCAATCCCCGTTCTTCCCAGAATAAACTTTAACCCAATCAACGGCTTGTAAAATAATTGATCGCGCCAATCCTCGGTGCCGAAACTCGCTGCATAATTAATCTCACCTGACAGCACGGGAAGGGCGTCCGGCCGGCGACTGAGACGGCTGTCAGGGGTGATCGAGCGGGACCACCGTTCGGGCCTATGCCCGGGCGGCCGGTTTAGAGTGAGGGCGGGTGACGTAAACCCGCCTATCGGGGGCAAGCCAAGGCCCCCGCCCGTCCGAAGGTTCGCTCCGGGTTCCTCCGGAATCGGGGTGGCTTGCAGCTTCAGGGCTGGGTCCGTCGCGAGGAGGATGAAATCCGGGTGGTGGCATAGGGTTGAACCAGACCCGCGCGCCCCGGCCAGAGGGATAACGATCACGCGGAGCGTCTGTCTTCGTCGAAACGGTATTCACTACTCCCTCATCCGGGCGAGGCCCGGGCGCTCCGCAGCCCTTCCCATTCCTTCGGCGGTTTTCCGCGCGAGGCGGCGAAGTCGCGCCTGCCACGCCCCTCGCAATCGCCCCTCAACGCGCTATATCCCCGCCATGGCTGAAGCTTTCAACGACAAGACCCTCGCCCCCGGCTTCCTGAACAAGGACAAGGCCGCCCGCTACGCCGAGGTGGCCGGCGAGATCGCCTCGGTGCTGGACGGCGAACCCAATGTCACGGCCCGCATGGCGACCGTGGCCTCAATGCTCGCCAACAGCTTCGACCACTATTTCTGGACAGGCTTCTATGTCGTTGATCCTGCGAAGGAACGCGAGCTGGTGGTCGGGCCCTATCAGGGCACGCTGGGCTGCCTGCGCATTGCCTTTGGCCGGGGTGTCTGCGGGGCGGCGGCCCAGACCGGCCTGACCCAGCGGGTGGCAGATGTGCATGCGTTCCCCGGCCACATCGCCTGCGACAGCCGCTCGCAAAGCGAGATCGTTGTGCCGGTGTTCGACAAGGCCGGCCAGCTGATCGCGGTGTTCGACGTCGATTCCGACAGACCCGCCGCCTTCGACCCGGTCGACCAGCAGGGGCTGGAGACCATCCTCAAAACCACCTTCGGGTAGCTGGCGTAAGGGTTGCAGTCTGTTCTCCATCATTCCCTAACCGCTTCGGATTAGGACAGGTAGAACATGCTGAACGTCGAAACCCTGCACCCGAGCCATCTGTCGCCCGCCGATATCGCCCTCTGGCGCGGCATGGCTGCGGCCGAGCCGGCGTTAGCCAACCCCCTGCTGGGTCCCGATTTCACCCAGGCCGTGGGCCAGGTGCGAGAAGATGCGCGGGTGTCGGTGATCCGCAGGAACGGCGAAACGCTTGGCTTCCTGCCGCACCATCGCCGCCCGGGCCGCCTGGCGCGGGCCATCGGCTCGCCGTTGTCGGACTATCACGGCATTGTCTCGCGCCCCGATCCGGGCTTCCGGGCCGAGGATGTGCTGCGCGCCGCCGACCTTGGGGTGTTTCGCTATACCGGCCTGATCGATCCATTCGGCCTGTTTGGCCAACCTGCGCAGGGCGGTGACGCCCAGTCCGGTTTCGTGATCGCACCCGAAGGCTCGGCGCAGGATCATCTGGAGGTCGTCCGCGCCGCCAGTCCCAAGAAGATCAAGAACTACCGCCGGCTGGACCACAAGCTGGACCGCGAAGTGGGCGCGGTGCGTCTGGTCGCCGCCGACAGGTCGCGCCAGGCTTTCGACCAGCTTCTGGCCTGGAAGCGCGAGCAGCTGCAGCGCACCGGCATGCACGACTTCCTGCGTCCGGCCTGGACCAGCGGTCTGCTGACCGACCTGTTCCAGCGCCAGACCGGCGATTTCCAGGGCATGATGATTAACCTCTATGCCGGCGACGCGCTGGTCGCGGGGCATTTCGGCGTGCGGCTGGGCGGGGTCTATCACCCCTGGATCGCCTCGACCAATCCGGCCTTCGGTGCCTGGTCGCCCGGCCAGATCTTCTTCCTGCGCGCCATCGCCGCCATGCCGGAACTGGGCCTGACCCGCTATGACCTGGGTCCGGGCCATGACCACTACAAGCGCGCCTACGCCTTCACCCAGACCCCGGTCCAGAGCGGCGCCGTGATGGCCGCCAACGTGGCCGGCCTGATGGCCAGCTCGGTCGAAAGCGCCTGGAATCTGGCCGGCGCCGGCGGAAATGGCATGGTGGCGCGCCTGCGTCGCCGGATGGACGTGATCAACAGCGTCGAACTGACCATGGGCGGCCAGGTGCGCGGCCTGGTCGATGCGGTCGCCGGCCAGTCACGCCGTCGCGTCGGCGCTCACGAGGCCGGCTGATGGTCCACGTGACGGTGATGATCCCGACCCAGAGGCGGCTCGGCGGTCTGGCCGTCGCGGTGCGCTCTGTGCTGGCCCAGCGTGCGGTGGATTTCGCTGCGCTGGAGATCGTCGTCGTCGATAACGATCAGGTCCCCTCCGCTCAAGCCACGGTCGAGGCCCTGGCTGGAGGCGCGGTCTGCAAGCTGCACTATGTTCATGAGCCTCGCGCCGGGGTGGCCAACGCCCGCAATGCCGGCATGGCCAAGGCCTCGGGTGCCCTGATCGCCTTCCTGGACGATGACGAGGAAGCGCCCGAGGGCTGGCTAGCCGCCTTGCTGGCCGCCCAGGTTCGCTATGACGCCGATGTCGTGTTCGGACCGGTGCGGGCCCGGGCGCCAGACAGCGTCGCCGAGCATCGCGGCTATCTGGAGCGCTTCTTCTCGCGCCTGGGTCCCGACGAGGCCGGCGTCATCGACCACTATTACGGCTGTGGCGACAGCCTGCTGCGCCGCACCGCCTTGCCCGATCCCGTCTCGCCGTTCGCGACCGAACGCAACCAGATCGGCGGCGAGGACGACATGCTGTTTGGCCAGATGCAGGCCGCCGGCGCGATTTTTGCCTGGGAACCGGCCGCCTGGGTCTGGGAAGATCCCGTACCCGATCGCCTGACCCTGGACTACACGCTGGCGCGCGCCTTCGCCTATGGCCAGGGCCCCTCGGCCCACTGCGCCGCGTCCAGCCCGCCGGACCCCGTGGGCGTGGCCCGCTGGATGGCGATCGGGGTGGGTCAGGCCGCTCTGTTCGGCGCGGTGGCCGGCTTCAAGTGGCTGACCCGCTCCAGCGACAGGGCCGACTGGCTCGACAAGGCCGCGCGCGGCCTGGGCAAGGCCCTGTGGTGGGGCCCCTTCAAGATCCAATTCTACGGGAGGACCGCGTGAGCATCATCCGCGACTGGACGCCCGAGAAGGCCAGGGCCTTCGGCGGCGAGAACCTGGCCTTCGAGCACGGCCTGCACGAACGCCCGATGTTCGACGATGAGGGCCTGGCCCGGCTGCTGGACCTGTATCCCCGCGAGCAGTTGGGCGTGTTCACCATGGGCGAGGATCCCAAGGCCTGGACCACATGGCGCCGCGGCGCTGCCAGCGGCCTCTCGGGCGACCAGTTGCTGGACGCCGCCAAGAGCGGCCGCATCTGGCTGAACCTGCGCCACACCAACGACCACGTCCCGGAATATGCTGCTCTGGGCGACGAGATCTTCGCCGAGAAGGAGGCCCGCGTTCCTGGCCTGCGCACCTTCAAGCGAGACCTGGGCATGCTGATCAGCTCGGCCAACGCCCAGGTGTTCTACCATCTGGACGTGCCGCTGGTGTCGCTGTGGCAGCTGCGCGGTCAGAAGACGGTCTGGGTCTATCCGGTCGCCGACCCCTATGTCGGCGAGTTGGACCTCGAGAAGATCGTGCTGAAGGAAACCGCCGAGCAGTTCGCCTTCGATCCCGACTGGGACAAGGGCGCGGCAGTCTATGACCTGACCCCTGGCAAGATGGTCACCTGGCGGCAGAACGCCCCGCACCGGATCGAGAACGGTCCGATGCTGAACGTCTCGCTATCGATCGAATTCATGACCCCGCCGGCCCTGATGCGGGCCAATGTCATCTATGCCAACGGCGTGCTGCGCCGCCGGCTGGGCGCAAGGCCACGCATCCAGAGCGGCTTTGGCCCGACGGCGCTGGGCAAGCTGGCCGTGGCGCGGGGGGCCAAGGCCCTGAACCTGCAGACGCCGCATGTGCGGCACCTGCCGATCACTTTCGGCCTGGATGCGAGCAAGCCCGGTGTTCTTGTTGAGGGCCAGCGCGCCTAGCGCTTGCTCCGGCCCGCGCTTCATCGCAGAACACGACGATGGGTCAGGCAGTCACGATTGAACTGGGCGAGGGCGCCGAACACGACGCCCGGGCTCTGCGGAATGCGTTCGGGTGTTTCACGACAGGCGTCACGGTCGTCACGACCCTGGGCGATGACGGGCGCAAGGTGGGGCTGACGGCCAATTCCTTCACCTCGGTGTCGCTGGATCCGCCCCTGGCGCTGATCTGCGTGGACCTGAAGTCCAGCAGCCTTGCGGCCCTGGATACGGCGGGCGTGTTCGCCGTCAATGTGCTGCCGGCCGAACAGCAGGACGTCGCCAGCCAGTTCGTGCGCAAGGGGGTCGACCGGTTCGCAGGGCTGGAGACCGAGGTCTGGCGCACCGGCGTGCCGATCCTGCCTGACTGCATGGCCAATTTCGAGTGCCAGACCCATCACGTCTTCGACGCTGGCGATCACCGGGTCTATGTCGGCCGGGTCGTGAAGCTGCGTTACGATCCTGATCACGAACCGCTGGTCTATCTGCAGGGCCGGTTCAGGCGGGTTCACGTCGACGCCGAGTAGTCCGGCAGGATTTCGCGCGATACGGCGTGATGTCGGGATGCTATCGACGCGTAAAACAAGATCCAGGGAGCGCATCATGCGAGACATCGCCCATTTCGTGAACGGTCAGACCTTCGTCGGGACCTCGGGTCGGTTCAGCGACGTCTTCAATCCCAACACCGGCGAGGTCCAGGCCCGCGTTCAGCTGGCGACGGCTGACGAACTGGACGCCGCAGTTCAGATCGCCGCCAAGGCCCAGATCGGCTGGGCCGCGACCAATCCCCAGCGCCGCGCCCGGGTGATGTTCGAGTTCAAGCGCCTGATCGAGCGCGACATGAATGCGCTGGCCGAGATCCTGTCGTCCGAGCACGGCAAGGTCATTGCCGACAGCAAGGGCGACATCCAGCGCGGCCTGGAGGTGATCGAATTCGCCTGCGGCATCCCCCACATCCTCAAGGGCGAATACACCGAGGGCGCGGGTCCCGGCATCGACGTCTATTCGATGCGCCAGCCGCTGGGCGTCTGCGCGGGCATCACCCCGTTCAACTTCCCGGCCATGATCCCGATGTGGATGTTCGGCATCAGCATCGCCGTGGGCAACAGCTTCATCCTCAAGCCTTCGGAAAAGGATCCGACGGTGCCGGTCAAGCTGGCCGAGCTGATGATGGAGGCCGGGGTGCCGGCCGGCGTGCTGAACGTCGTGAACGGCGACAAGACCGTCGTCGACGCCATCCTGACCCATCCGCTGATCCGCGCCGTCAGCTTCGTCGGCAGCTCAGACATCGCCCACTACGTCTATCAAACGGGTACGGCGCACGGGAAACGCGTCCAGGCCATGGGCGGGGCCAAGAACCACGGCATCGTCCTGCCCGACGCCGACCTCGACCAGGTGGTCAAGGACCTGTCGGGCGCGGCCTTTGGCTCGGCCGGCGAGCGCTGCATGGCCCTGCCGGTGGTGGTGCCCGTGGGCAAGGCCACCGCCAACGAACTGCGCGAGCGCATGGTCGCCGAGATGGAGACCCTGCAGGTGGGCGTCTCCAGCGATCCCGCCGCCCACTACGGCCCGGTGGTCTCCAGCCAGCACCGCGCCAAGATCGCCGACTACATCCAGATCGGTGTCGACGAAGGCGCCGAACTGGTCGTCGATGGCCGAGACTTCTCGCTGCAGGGCTTCGAAAAGGGCTTCTTCATCGGCCCCTCGCTGTTCGATGGCGTCACGAAGGGCATGAAGACCTATCAGGAGGAGATCTTCGGGCCCGTCCTGCAGATCGTGCGCGCTGAGACCTTCGAGGAGGCGCTCAGCCTGCCCAGCGAGCACCAGTACGGCAATGGCGTCGCCATCTTCACCCGCAACGGCCGCGCGGCCCGCGAGTTCGCAGCCCGGGTCAATGTCGGCATGGTGGGCATCAATGTGCCGATCCCGGTGCCGGTGGCCTATCACACCTTCGGCGGCTGGAAGCGCTCGGCCTTTGGCGATACCAACCAGCACGGCGTCGAGGGCGTGAAATTCTACACCAAGGTCAAGACCATCACCGCTCGCTGGCCGGAAGGCGAGGTCGAGGATTCGGCTTTCGTCATCCCGACGATGAAATAGCGCCAGGGGGGCGGCGATGAACGGTCTGGTTCGACGATCCTTCCTGTCCATCGCCGCCGCCGGCCTCGCCGCTCCCGCCGCCTTCGCCCAGACCCGGGCCGAGTGGGCGGCGGTCGGGCAGTATGGCGACAAGGCCGCGCCGGTCACCGTGTTCGAGCAGGACGGCGCGCTGCACCTTTTTGGCAAGGACCTGACCGCCGGGCGTCTGACGGCGCTGGGCGGCGGTCGCTACGCAGTGGCGGGCGGTGGGGCGCTGATCCTGGAGAAGGGCGCGATCCGTCTGAACGGAACCCGGCTGGCCTTCCACGATTTCGGTGCGGAGACCCAGGCGGCGATCCACAGGGCCGTCCGCGCTGATCCGGTGGCCCTGCGCCAGCGGGCCCTGGCCGCGACGCCGCCGGTCGAGACCGAGGCGCATCTTCCGGCCGACTTGGTCGACCTGACGGCGATCGACCCGCGCATCCGGCTCGACATCCGCTATGCCGGCTCCAACAACTTCATGGGCATTGCGCTGTACGAACGCGCGGCCGCCTGGCTGCAGCGGCCCGCCGCGCAGGCACTGGGCCGGGTCCAGCACGCCCTGGCCGAAAAGGGCTTTGGTCTGCTGATTCACGACGCCTATCGCCCCTGGTTCGTCACCTGGATGTTCTGGGAGGCGACCCCGCCCGAGAGCCGCGCCTTCGTCGCCGATCCGGCCGAGGGCTCGCGCCACAATCGCGGCTGCGCTGTCGACCTGACGCTGTACGACCTCAAGACCGGCAAGCCCGTCGAGATGCCCAGCCGCTACGACGAGTTCTCCGACCGTGCCCATGCCGATTTCATCGGCGGCACGACACGGCAGCGGGCCCTGCGCGCCATGCTGCGCGACGCCATGACCGCCGAAGGCTTCGAGGTCTATACCGAGGAATGGTGGCACTTCGACTACCGCGACTGGCGCCGCTACGGGATCGGCGCCGCCAGCTTCACCGAACTGGACAAGCCCGCGCGATAGTCAGGCTCCCCGCGGTCGCCAGGGCAGGACCTCGGCGCTGTGGCCGATGCCCAGCTTGGCGCAGTCGTGCTTCAGCGGGCAGGCGCCGCAGCTGGGGGCTTGATCCGGGCACAGCATCTGTCCCAGGCCCCGCTTCATCAGCCAGTGCAGCTCGAACAGGTCGTCGGCCGTCCAGCAGCCTGGCGCCAGCCGCATCAGAGCCTGATAGGCGAGGGTCGTATCCCCCGGCCCGACCAGTCCGATCCGCCTGGCCACGCGATGTACATGGGTGTCGACCACCAAAGCGCGCATGGCCAGGCTGCTGAAATTGAGCACGCTGGCGGCGACCTTGACCCCGACTCCGGGCAGGCTTTGAAGCTCCCATCGCGCTTCGTCGACCGGTCGTCCGGCCAGATGGTTCAGCGACAGCCAGCCGACCTTCTGTTCGATCAGGCGCAGGGCGTGGGTCAGGTGCCTGGCCTTGTCTTCGGCGCAGGCGACGTCGTCGATGATCTCCAGAACCTGCGCGTCTGATGCGCGCGCCAGATCCTCCCAGCACCTGAACTCGGCCCGCAGACGCAGGAACGCGCCCCACGACACGGCGTCGGGCGTCCGACCGCTGATCGACGACTTCACCAGCTGCGAGATTGGATCCATCCGCGCCACCGGCCGCTGCGGGCCAAACTCGCACAGCAGGGCGTCACGAACGCTTTCAAGCGGCGATCGGGACAGGCCTAAGGAAAGCTGCATGGGACCTTGCTCCGGAACATAATGAGAACATTATGCGACGGCGATCCGATTGTCCACAGGCTGTGACTAGCGTCGTGAGCCGCCCAGGAACGTCGTTACCCGGCGGCGCACGCGCTCCAGGGCCACCTTGACCGGCGTCGGCGCACGGGCGGGGGCGGGGCGTTCTTCCTCTGGCAGCTCGATATGTGCGAAGCGGGCGATCACGTCGCGCAGTTCCGGCTCCTGCACGCCAAGGGCGGCTTCGGCCGGATTCATCCATTGCAGGGTGCGCTGGCCCTTTTCGGGCCAGGTGGCGTGTTCGCCGGTGACCCGGAGGGGATAGACATCGACCTTGACCAGCCGCGCGACGCCGCTTCTCAGGCGCTTGAGATATTCGTAGTCGCCGACGGACTGCTCGGCGATCACGCCGTCGAGGCCGGCTTCCTCATAGGCTTACTGGGCGGCGGCGGCCGGATCGCTGCGACCTTTCATCGGCCAGCCCTTGGGGATCACCCAGCGCTTGGTCTCGCGCGACGAGACCAGCAGAATCTGCAAGTCCGCGCCTTCGCCACGCCAAGGCAGCGCGGCGACCTGGCGACGCTTTCCAACACCTTGCTTGACCGGCTTTTCCGTCACTTCACCCAGAATCCAAGGCCCGCATCCACACTGACGGCGCGCGCCCGACGACTATAGCGCCCGTGATTGCGTGAGTCGTCGAGTTCGGAACCTGAAAATTGCGGCAGGCAGGCGCGTTGTGCTGATTTCGCTGGCGTGAGGCCGAGACCCGCGCCGCGAGTTCGCTCTCCCCAAGGTCAGGTTTCGGCGTTCAGAAACCCGCCTCGGCTACCACGAATTATAATCCGTAGCCGGATTATTGGTCCGGGCCGTGCGCCGCAACAGGCTTTTGGGCCGCTTTTTTTCTGGCGGTCGCAAGCGCGCGCAACCTCTCGTGCTCCCCGCGAGACTGAGGCATTATCCACGGCAAAGCGGCAGATCAGGAGTCGGGCATGGCGTTCACGCTGACCATCAATGGGGAAACCCGCTCGGTCGAGGTCGAGGGCGACACGCCTCTGTTGTGGGTCCTGCGCGACACCCTGGGCATGGTCGGGACCAAGTTCGGGTGCGGCGCGGCCCAGTGCGGGGCCTGCACGGTGCATATCGACGGCGCGCCGGTTCGCGCCTGCGTCACACCGGTCCGTCGTGTCGGCGCAAAAAAGGTCGTGACCATCGAGGGCGTTGGCCAGGGTCCCGTCGGCGCCAGGGTGCAGGAAGCCTGGAAGGCCATCGACGTGCCCCAGTGCGGCTACTGCCAGGCCGGCCAGATCATGTCGGCCACGGCGCTGCTGACCGCCAACCCCAAGCCCGATGACGCCGCCATCGACGAGGCCATGAACGGCAACCTGTGCCGCTGCGCCACCTACATCCGCATCAAGGCGGCCATCAAGGCCGCTTCCGGCCAGGGAGTTTGAGCATGGACGGCGAGATGCTCCGCGACCCTAACCGTCGTCTGTTCCTGCAGACCGGCGCCGCGCTGGGCGGCGGCCTGATGATGTCGTTCAGTCTGTCCGGCGCCGGGCAGGCGGCGGGCGACGGGCAGTTGAACGCCTATGTCCGTATCGGACCGGACGGCGGCGTCACCATCGTCTCCAAGGTTCCCGAGGTGGGGCAGGGGATCAAGACCTCGCTTCCGATGCTGATCGCCGAGGAACTGGACGTCGAATGGTCGGCCGTCACCGTCGAGCAGGCCATCGCCGACACCAAGGTGTTTGGCCGTCAGGTGGCCGGCGGCAGCATGGCCACCACGCTCGAGTATGATGGACTGCGCCGCGTGGGCGCCACGGGGCGGGCCCTGCTGATCGCCGCCGCCGCGGCGCGCTGGGGCGTCGCCGCCGAGGCCTGCGCCACCGAGCCGGGCTTTGTGATCCACGCCGCCAGCAACCGCCGCCTGGCCTATGGCGACCTGGCCCAGGCCGCCGCGGCCCTGACGCCGCCTGATCCCAAGAGCCTGACCCTGAAAGACCCCAAGGCCTTCCGCATCATCGGCAAGCGCCAGCAAAGCCGCGATATCGACGCCATCGTCACCGGCCAGCCGCTCTATGGCATCGACACCCGCGTGCCGGGCATGCTGTACGCCACCTTTGCCAAGGCCCCGACCTTCGGCGCCAAGGTGGCCAGTGTCGATCTGACCCCGGCCAAGGCTGTGGCCGGCGTCAAGGACGCCTTCGTGGTCGAGGGCGGGACCAATCTGGCCAGTATCCTGCCCGGCGTCGCCGTGGTCGCCGACAGCTGGTGGGCGGCGCGCAAGGGGCGTAACGCCCTTGAGATCAAATGGGCCGAGCATCCCACCGGCGCCCAGAGCAGCGCCGGGTTCGCCGCCAAGGCGGCTGAACTGGCCAAGGCACCCCCGCATCGCACGCTGCGAGCCGACGGCGATGTTGACGCCGCCTTCAAGGGCGCGGCCAAGGTTGTCAGCGCCGCCTACAGCTACCCCTTCATTGCTCACGCCAATCTGGAACCCCAGAACTGCACGGCCAGCTTCAAGGACGGCAAGGTCGAGATCTGGGCCCCGACCCAGAACCCGGAGAGCGGCCGCAAGCTGGTCGCCGCCGCCCTGGGGATCACCGAGGCCGACATCACCATCCATCTGGTTCGCGTCGGCGGCGGCTTTGGCCGACGCCTGATGAACGACTACATGGTCGAGGCGGCGGTCATCTCGAAGCTGGCCGGCGCGCCGGTCAAGCTGGTCTGGACCCGCGAGGATGACACCCAGCACGGTTTCTATCGTCCCGGCGGCTGGCACAATTTCACGGCCGGCCTCGACGCCGAGGGCGACCTTGTCGGTTGGCGCGACCACTTCGTGACCTTCGGCGAGGGCGAGCAGTTCGCGACCGCCGCCGGCATGAACGCCACCCAGTTCCCCTGCCGGGCCGTGGCCAACTACAAGCTCGACGTCTCGGTCATGCCCTTGGGCGCGCCGACCGGCTTCCTGCGAGCGCCGGCCAACAACGCTTTCGGCTTCGTCATCCAGAGCTTTACCGACGAACTGGCAGTCGCTTCCAAGCAGGACCCCGTCGCCTTCCGTCGCAAGCTGCTGGGCGAGTCGCGCCTGCTGGGCGAGGCGGGGCAGGGCGACGCCTTCCACACCGGCCGGATGCGCGAGGTCCTCGACCTCGTCGCCGAGAAATCCGGCTGGGGCCGCAAGACGGCCAAGGGAACCGGCCTGGGCGTCGCCTGTCACTACAGCCACCTGGGCTATGTGGCGGTAGTCATGGAGGTATCGGTCGCCAAGGGCAGGGGGGTGAAAATCCACAAGGTCTGGGCCGCCGTCGATGTCGGCTCGCAGATCGTCAATCCCAGCGGGGCCGAGCAGCAGGTTCAGGGGTCGATCCTGGACGCCATCGGCAGCACGCTGCATCAGGCGATCACCTTCGAGAGCGGCGCGACCACCCAGGGCACTTTCGCCGACCACCCGCTGCTGAGAATGGCCGAGGCCCCGCCGGTCGAGGTGCATTTCAAGCTCAGCGACAACCGGCCCACGGGCCTGGGCGAGCCGGCCTATCCCCCGGCCCCGGCCGCGCTGTGCAACGCCATCTTCGCGGCGACGGGCAAGCGCATCCGGTCACTGCCGATCGGCGATCAACTGGCCTGAGGGCATGCCGCCTGCTAGGAGCGGAGGCTCACTCCTAGCAGGGTCTTCCCATGTCCAACGTCACCGTCGTCTGCCATCCGCTCGTGCAGCACAAGCTGACCAAGATGCGGGACAAGACCACGTCCACGAAGACCTTCCGCGCCCTGATGCGCGAGACGGCGACGCTGATCTGCTACGAGGTCACCCGCGACCTGCCGATGGACGACGTCCAGATCGAGACCCCGGTCGCGCCGACCATGGCCCGGGAGATCGCCGGCAAGAAGCTGGTGTTCGCCCCGATCCTGCGGGCCGGCCTGGGCATGGCCGACGGCATGCTGGATCTGGTGCCATCGGCGCGCGTCGCCCACATCGGCCTGTATCGCGATCCGGAGTCGCTGGAGGCCGTAGAGTACTATTTCAAGGCTCCGCAGGACATCGCCGGCCGCCTGGTCATCGTGGTCGACCCGATGCTGGCCACTGGCCACTCGGCTATCGCGGCGATTTCACGCCTGAAGGCGGCCGGCGTCACCGACCTGCGCTTTGTCTGCCTGCTGGCCGCCCAGGTCGGGATCGACAACCTGCGCGCCGCCCATCCCGACGTGCCGATCTGGACTGCGGCCATCGACGCGCAGCTCAACGACCACGGCTATATCGTGCCGGGCCTGGGCGACGCTGGCGACCGGACCTTCGGGACGCGCTAGTTTGGTAGCGCTTTCACGAAAGCCTTCACGACGCTGGCCGAATTGTCCGAGGCCAGCTGCATGAAGGTGTGCATCTCATTGGCTTCGTCGCCGCCGCCTGCCAGATCCGACAGGCTGCGGAAGGCGATGAACGGCGCGCCATTGGCATAGGCCACATGGGCGACGGCGGCGCTTTCCATGTCGACGACGCGGGCCTGGAAGGTGGCGCGGGCATATTTGCGATAGGCGGCGTTGTCGAGGAACACCGGCGCCGAGATGCCGTTGCCGCCGACCACTACCTTGGGCGCATGAACCAGGCACTGGCGGGTGACGCAGCGTGCCAGTGAGACCGTCGAGGCGATGGTGCGGGCGGTCTCCAGCATGGCCGGATCGACCGGGAACCAGCGGCGGCGCTCGGGCGGGCCGTCGGCGCGGGCGATCATGATCGAGCGCGGGATCATCATTCCAAAGCCCGGCAGGTCGTCATTGCGGGCCATTTGCGAAACCTCAAAGCCCTTTTCGGTCTCGCGGGCGAAGGCCGTCTCCAGGTTCTGGCTCCACTGGTCAGCTACGATCACGTCGCCGATATCGAGACCTTCATCCACACCGCCGGCGATGCCCGAGAACACGATGCGGGTGACATTGAAGCGGTCCAGGGCCAGCTGGGTGGTCATGGCGGCATTGACCATGCTGACGCCGCTGAGGAACAACACGATGGGCTTGCCCTCGAGTTCGCCCGTCGTGAAGGTCACGCCCGCCGCCGTATAGCGCTTCTGGTCACGGGTGGCCGAAGCCAGGGCCGTCAACTCGGGCGGAAAGGCCGAGATCACCGCGATGCGCGGGGCGGCATCGAAACGCTCGGCCGCTGCGGCGGGCAGAACCGTGAAAAGGCAGATGGCCAGGGCGGCGAGCAGACGCATGGTGGAACTCTCTTGGGGGAACTGCGGACGAAGGCAGCACGGCGGTGAGCGCCTGGACATAGCCTGCCGGCGATCCCGGGCCAATCGCCGCCCCTCTGATCAAGCGCAGATCATCGACGGGGCCCTTTCCATCAGGGCGTCATGGCTTTGCACTGTGCGCGGGAGATTTTCGCTGCATTAACCTGAGGTGCAGACAGGGCTGGCAGGGTGGCGCGGCATGACCCGCGCCCCGCCATCCCCGTATTGGACCGACCCGGCACGCCGGATCGCGGCTGCCGCCGCTCTGGGTCTTGTGGTAGCGCTGCTGGCCTATATCTGTGTCGAGCTGCCGCGTGACCTGAAGCAGGTCGCACCGATCTGGCTGGCAAACGGGGTCGTGCTGACCGTGCTGCTATGGACCGATCGGTCGCGCTGGCCGCTGCTGATCGCCTTTGCCCTGGCGGGAAACATCGTCGCCAGCCTGCATGGGCGCGGGCAGCTATCGGTGGCTCTGGGGCTCACCTTCGCCAATGTCGTCGAATATCTGCTGTCGGCCCTGGCCCTGCGCCATGTGCTGGGTCGCGACATTGATGTCAGTCGCCCCCGCGACCTGGGCTGGATCGCCCTGGTCTGCGGATTGTTCGCGCCCCTGGTCTCGGCCGTCATTGCGAGCCTTGTCCTCTACGTCGCGCGAGACGCTGATCCCGCTCGCACGCTGGTCAGTTGGGGTCTGTCCAACGCCCTGGGTCTGATGCTGGTGACGCCATCCCTGATCGCTTTCCGCCAGGCCCGCGCGCTGCTGGCCGAGCGGCCGGTCACGCGGCGCGGCTGGATCGCCCTGGCGATGCTGGTCCTGACCATCGTGGTGGTCTTCACCCGCCCCCGGTATCCGTTGCTGTTCATCATTCCGCCGGTCCTGGTTTTTGTGGCGCTGGAGCTGGAGTTCCTGGGCGCGGCGGCGGGGATCCTGATCCTGTCGGGTCTGGCGATCGGCTTTACGGCCATGGGGCTTGGTCCCGTCGCCCAACTGGCCGGGGACATGGCCGAGCGCGCGCTGTTTCTGCAGGTCTTCCTGGTTGTCTCGATCTTCGCCGCTCTCCCCCTGGCGACGATCAACGCGCAGAGACGGCGCTTGCGCGATTTGGCGCAGGAACAGACCCGTTGGGCCGATATGGCCGAAAACCTGGCCGGCGTCGGCTACTGGCGACTCAATCTGACCACCGGCGCCATGACCTGGTCGGATCAGATGTACGTGATCCTCGGGATTGCCCCCGGGACGGTGATTTCCGCCGATGACTGGTTGGCAGCGGTCCATCCCGAGGATCGCGAGGAAGCGCTCCTGCGCTACCGCGCTCTGATCGAGACCCTGGCACCCAGTCCGACCACGCCGACGCGGCTGCTGCGACCCGATGGCCAGATCCGGCACGTCATGGGCAACATGGTGGTCGAGCGCGACGCTGAAGGGCGGCCGCTCACTGTCTTTGGCGTGATCCTCGATGTTACCGCCCAGAAGGCCGCCGAGCGGGCGATCGTTGAAAGCGAAGCGCGGTTCCGGATGCTTACCGAGAACGGCAGCGATGTTCTGGCGCATTCGGGTCTGGACGGCCTGATCACCTATGTCTCGCCGTCGGTCGAGCATCGCCTGGGCTTCAAGCCGGAGGAGTTGATCGGGAGAGCTTTCGTGGATTTCGTCCACGAAGACGATGTCGAAACGGTCCAGGCCGCTGTCCGCGCGCAGTTCGAAAGTCGGGGGCGAGTCTCACCGATGCGGGTCGAGTATCGGTCGCGCCACAAGGATGGGCGCGAAATCTGGTTTGAAGCGCGCCCGACCCTGGCTTTCGATCCCGCAACGGGGCGGATCGACGGGGTCACCGACATCATCCGCGACATCTCGCGCCGCAAGATTCTGGAGATCCAGCTGCGCCAGGCGCGCGCCGCCGCCGAGGCGGCTGCGACCGTCAAGGGCGAGTTCCTGGCCAATATGAGCCACGAGCTGCGCACGCCGCTGACGGCCGTTCTGGGCTTCACCAAGCTGGTCGAGGATCAGCCGGAGCTCTCCGACGCGACGCGCGGCTATATCGAGCGGGTCTCCAACGCCGGCAAGGCGCTGCGGGCGACCGTCAACGACATCCTGGACTTCTCCAAGCTGGAGGCTGGACAGGTCGATATCAAGCCACGGCCGACGTCGCCCACCGACCTGGCGCGCGAGGCGATCGAGCTGTTCGATGCCCAAGCCCGGGCCAAGGGCCTGGCGCTGACGCTGTCGGGCCTTGAGACCACGCCTGAACAGGTGCTGGCCGACCCTGACCGCCTGCGCCAGATCCTGCTCAACCTGATCGGCAACGCCGTGAAGTTTACCGAGCAGGGCGGCGTCGATCTCGAGGCAGGCTTCGATCCTGCGACGCAGCGCCTGTCGTTCTCGGTGGTCGACACTGGCCCCGGCATGCCCGCTGACCGGATCGGACACCTGTTTCAGCGCTTCTCGCAGGTCGATGGTTCAGCCACGCGCAAACATGGCGGCACGGGCCTTGGTCTGGCGATCTGCAAGGGCCTGGTCGAGGCCATGGATGGCGATATCGGGGTCGAGACCCGCGAAGGCGAAGGCTCACGGTTCTGGTTTTCGCTGCCCGCGCCGTCCGTCGATCGGGGCGAGGACCAGGGTGTCGAGATCGACCAGCCTCTGGTCCTGCCCGCCAACTGCCGGGTGCTCGTCGTCGACGACAACCGCGCCAACCGCGAACTTGTCCGGGCGATCCTGGGTCCGTTCGGTGCCGAGATGACCGAGGCCGCCGACGGCGACGAGGCGATTTCCAGTGCGCGAGAGACGCCCTTTGACGTGATCCTGATGGACCTGCGGATGCCCCGGGTTGATGGCCGGACCGCCGCCATCCGGATCCGTGAGGGTGGCCTCAACGCCAGGACGCCGATCCTGGCCTTTTCTGCCGACGCCTCGACCCTGACGATCGACGCGGTCTTCGACGGCCAGATCACCAAGCCCCTGTCGAGCCTGGCACTGGTCGAAACCCTGGCGCGGAGCCTGGCGACAAGCAGGATTTGACGAACCCGGCGCGAAACGACCAACTGTCGATGAACCCTGTCGCGCCGGTGGCGCGACTCCCTGATTCCGTTTCGAGCCTGATCGCGACCTGATGCCCAAAGCCGCATCCCTGATCTATGTCGCCGACGATGACCCCAGCATCCTGGAGCTGGTCTCGATCGTCCTGACACGGGGCGGTTTCGAGGTTGTCGGGTTCGAAACCGCCGACGCCCTGAAAGCCGCGCTCGCCCTGCGGGCTCCGGCGGCTGTGCTGCTGGACGTGCGAATCCCGGGACAGAGCGGTCTGGACGCGCTCAAGGCCATCAAGGACGACCCCGTTACCGCCCGCATTCCCGTGCTGATGCTGACCGGCGATGGCCGGCTTGACCGCATCGTCCTGGCCATGCAGCTGGGTGCGGCGGGCTATGTGATGAAACCCTTCGATGGCGCTCAGCTGGTCGAGCGTGTCGTGAGTCTTTTAGCCTAACTGGCCTTGGGCAGGGTGAAGGCCCGCCAGGCCAGCACAGCCCAGCCGGCCATCAAGGCCAGGCCGCCCAGCGGCGTTACCGCGCCCAGCCAGCGTGGACCGCCCAGGGCCATGGCGTAGAGCGATCCCGAGAACAGCACCGTCCCGGCCAGCAACAGGCCGGCGACAAGGCCCATGCCGCGCGCTCCGGCCCGGCCAAGGGCGAAGGCTCCGAACACCGCCAGGGCGTGGGTCATCTGGTACAGCGATCCGGTGCGCAGCCATTCGGCCGGCTTGGGCGCCTCCACGCCATGCGCAGCGAACGCGCCCAGCGCGACGGCGCAGAGGCCGCTCAGCGCCGCAAGCCCCGTCCAGGTTCGGGATGTCCAGATCCTGGGTGTCGAGGTCGCCATCGGCTTACGCTCCGTCACTGTTGCAATCGCCCGGCGTGACCTTAACGTTGTTCACCTGCCCGTAAAGCCGCCCCGTCAGAGGGCCTGGCCCGTGCAGTTGGGAGGACGGCATGGCGCTCACCTGGGGTGATGACTATCCGATTCATCAGACGCCGGAACCGGTGGCCTATGCCGGCACGGATCGCAATTTCTACGATCGCTATTTTTTCAACGGCTACGCGCTCGACGGCGACGGCGGCGACCTGTTCTTTGCCGCCGCCTTCGGCGTCTATCCGCATCTCAACATCGCCGACGCCGCCTTCTGTGTGATGAAGGACGGCCGGCAGGTCAATCTTCACGCCAGCCGCTGGCTGCGCATGGAGCGGATGGACCTGACCGTCGGCCCGATCCGCATCGAGGTGCAGGAGCCGCTTCAGCGCCTGAAGCTGACGGTCGATGCGCCCGAGCACGCCATCCGCGCCGAGATCGTCTTTGAAGGTCGCGCCTTCCCGATCGAGGAGCCGCGCTTCATCCGGCGCAACGGCCCACGCACCTTCATGGACTATACGCGCCTGACCCAGAACGGCCGCTACAGCGGCTGGATCGAGGTCGATGGCGTCCGCTCCAGCGTCGACGGTTTTGTCGGGACGCGCGACAGGTCCTGGGGCGTGCGCCCGGTCGGGGCCCGCGACCCGCAGGAGGCCGCGCCACCGACGCCGATGCAGTTCTTCTGGCTGTGGTCGCCGTGCAATTTCGAGGACGGGGGCCTCTTCTTCCACACCAATGATGACGAGCTGGGCCGGCCCTGGAACCGCAGGGCGCTGTGGCTGGATGACGGCGGCCGGGAGGACGGGGAGGGCGAGTTCCAGCAGGCGGTCTGCGCCGTCGACTGGCGCTCGGGCACACGCCATGCCCGCGCAGCGACCCTGGATCTGGGCGCCGGCGGCAAGGTGGTGATCGAGCCGCAGACCGAATTCTTCATGCTGGGTCTGGGCTATGGCCATCCGACCTGGGGACACGGCCTCAATCACGGCGAACTGGCGGTGGAGCGCGAGGACTTCGTCACCGCCAACCTCGAACGCCGGATGCCGCACCATCTGCATGTCCAGGCGCTGAGCCGCATCACCTTTACTGACGCGGACGGCCGCGCCCGGGTCGGACGGGGCGTGTTCGAGCAACTGGCGCTGGGTCCGCACGCGCCTTCGGGCTTCGCCTCGATCCTGGATGTCGCCCCATGACCCTGGCCGAGCGGCTCGAAGCCTATCTGACCCGCCATTTCGGCGTGCCCACCACCGTGCGCGACCTGTCGCGCATCCCTGGCGGCGCCAGCCGCGAGACCTATCGCTTTGACGCGATCGTCGACGGCGTCGTCCGGCCCCTGATCCTGCGCCGCGATCCGCCTGCAAGCCTGATCGAGACCGACCGCAGCCTGGAATATCTGGCCTTCCAGTCGTTCCATGACCGCGCGCCCGTGCCCGAGCCGATCGTGCTGGAGACGCAAGGGGCTGAGCTGGAGCGGCCGTTCTTCATCATGACCCGGGTCGATGGCGGGGCGGCGGCTTCGCCCTTCACCGTCCAGCCCTATGGCCCGCACGCCCAGGTGATCGGCGAGACGTTCTTCGCGGCTCTGGGGGCGATCGCGGCGACCGATCCAGCGGGTCTGCCGCTGGCCCAGGCCGCCGTTGCGCCCGAGCCCGGCGAGTGCTGGCGCGTAGCCCTGGATCACTGGGCCGCCGTGATCGAGGCCGACGAGCAGCATCCGCAGCCCATCGTCCGCGCCGCCATCCGCCGTCTGCGCCGCGCCCCGCCACCGCCGGCGACCGCCGTGCGCGTGGTGCATGGCGACTATCGCACCGGCAATTTCCTGCATGACGGCCAGGGGAAGATCCTGGCGATCCTCGATTGGGAAATGGCGCATCTGGGCGATCCGCTCGAGGACCTGGCCTGGGCGATCGATCCGCTGTGGGGGCACTATGACGAGGCGCGCGTGGCGGGGATGATCCCGCGCGAGGAGGCCCTGGCGATCTGGAGCCGGACCAGCGGCCTGCCCATCGATCCGGCCGCCCTGGCCTGGTGGGAGCTGTTCAGCGCCGTGAAGGGCCAGGCGATCTGGACGTCGGCGGCGCGGGAGTATCGCGACGGCGGCTTCAAGGACCCGGTGCTGGCCATTTCCGGCTGGTACACCGCGCGTCGACACGATCAGATCCTGGCCGACGGCCTGATGCGTCTGGAGGGCCTGTCATGACCCCGAGTTTGCCTGACATCCTGGTTGGCAATTTCCTCTGCGTCGTCGAGCCGCCGCCGCCAGAATCCGCCGGCGAATTTATGGCCGGCAAGGTTGGGGTGGTGGCCCTGCTGTCGCTGCTGGCCGCCCAGGAGGCCGAGCGCGGGCCTTCGGCGCGGGTGTGGGAGAACGCCACCCTGCGCGCGGTGCTGCTGGACGCGGCGCCGGTTTATGGCGAGGCCTTTGCCGAGGCTTCGGGCGCCGCCGACGGCGATTTCACCCTGGCGGCGCTGGACCGGGCCAATGCCGTTCTGCGCCGGGCGCTGATCGCGCTTCACGAGGCCGTCGAGGCGGCCGGCGATACCGCACGCGACCACGCGATTCTGCGGCTCTATCGCGAGATGGCCGATGCCCGGCGGCTAGACATGCCGCCGTTGCCGGGGCGGTAGGGCATTTTCCGACGAAGTGGACGCCGGTTCGTCGTCAGACAATGCGTTAAAACAAAAGACTAGAGCATTTCACCGATCCAATTGGATCGGTGAAATGTTCTAGATCTATTTCTTGTGCTTCATGTGATCGGCCAGTTCCTCGGGGCCGATGTCGATGAACCCTGGCGCCGAGGCATTGTAGGCGTCGGTCTTGCCCAGGTCGATGACCACGCTGCGGTGGCCTTGCCAGATCATGTGGACGGCCACGTAGAGCACGATGGCCAGTCCGGCGAAGCCGATCCAGCGATGCTTCTGCAGCAGGCTGGCAATGGCCGAGGCGGCCAGGCCCATCAAAACGATCGACAGCACCAGGCCAAAGACCATGACGCCGGGGTGCTCGCGCGCCGCGCCGGCCACGGCCAGCACGTTGTCGAGCGACATCGAGACGTCGGCGATCAGGACCTGGATAAAGGCTTGCTTGAAGGTCTTGACCGGTCGGGCGCGCGGTTCGGTCGAGGGGTCATCGTCGATAGACGCGACGGCGTCGGCCTGATCGTGGGTGGCCTGCTCGCGCAGTTCCCGCCACATTTTCCAGCAGACCCAGAGCAGCAGCACGCCCCCGGCCAGCAGCAGGCCGATCACGCCCAGCAGCCAGGTGGTGATCAGCGCGAAACCGATCCGCAGGACGACCGCCGCACCCAGACCATACAGGATGACCTTGCGGCGATCCTTGGCCGCCAGACCGCCGGCCGCGAGGCCGACGGCGACGGCGTTGTCGCCCGCCAGAACCAGGTCAATCATCAAGACCTGCAGGAAGGCCATGAACGGGCCGTCCAGCCCGCCCGCCTGGGCAATCAGAGTGTCAAACATGACCCCTCATGCGGCAGGGCGGGCGGTGTTGCAAGTCCGACCTGGAGCGTTTTCCGATAGGTGTGAAACGGTTATCGGATCGAAAAACGCTCTAAACTTTTGATTTAGAGCGTTTTTCGCCCGACCCTGATGAAGCCATCAGGTCGGAAAGGGCTCTAGTGGTGGGCGTGCTCGAGTTCCTTGCCATGATGAGGATCATGGGCGTGATCGGTCTTGGCATGACCGTCGTGCGCATGGTCGTCATGGCCGTGATCGGCGGCGTGGTCGTCGTGGCCATGAGCGTCGTGGCCATGGGCGTCATGGTGACCATGATCGTCATGAGCCGACACGGGCGACGCGGCGGCCACCGGCGTCACATGGGCGACGTGTTCGGCCGGCGCATGCGGATCGGCGTGAGCCCCGGCGTGCGGGTCAGCCGCATGGCCGTGATCGTCATGCCCGTGATCGGCGGCATGGTCGCCATGGCCATGGTCGTCGTGCGCATGGGCGTCGTGTCCATGGTCGTCGTGGTGACCATGAGCCGACACCGGCGAAGCGGCGGTCACGTGGGCGACATGCGCAGCCGGAGCATGGGCGTCGTGGGCATGGGCGTCATGGCCATGATCGCCGGCATGGTCGTCGTGCCCGTGCGCAGCGTGCCCGTGATCATCAGGACCATGGTCGTCGTGACCGTGGCTATCATGACCATGAGCATCATGAGCATGGTCATCATGGCCGTGGCTCACGGCCGTGGCGGCCACAGCGCCGGCGGCAGCGGCGACCATCGGATTGACATAGGAGACGTGGGCCGTGGTCGGCGCGCCGTCGGGTTCAATCTCGTTGCGACCATAGTCTGTGAGCGTCCGGAACTTCCGGCGACGCTCGGCCTGGCCGCGACTGGCCATGGCGTTGCGCGAAATGATCGCCAGGATTAGGACGGCCAGCAACACCAGAGCGCCGCCCAGAACCGATTTCATCGGGGTCTGGCCCAGGCCCGGCAGTACGACATTGCCGTCGAGGCCCGGCAGGTTCAGCTTTGAAAGCAGACCCTCGGTCTTCTTCTTGGCCTCTTCCTGCAGCGGTGCGACGCGCTTGGCGATTTCGCCGAGCGAGAAGGACTGCGCGGGCTTGACGCCATTCAGGTCGACACCGAATTCCGACTTCAGCTGGCCCTTGGCTTCCGCGCCCGGCTTGACCTGCCAGGCGAAGGTGGTGGGCTCGCCGGCCTTGACGACGGCGGTCTGCTTGCCGTTCGGCGTGACCTCATAGCCTTCGCCTTCGAGCTTGGCGTAGGCGCTGGTGTTGGAGGCGGCCTTGCCCAGGCCCAGCTTGGCGGCCTGGGCCTTGATCATGTCGCCGAGGGTGGCGGGCAGCGACAGGGTCACCTGCCCGGCCTCGCCCTTGCCCAGGCTGTCTCCAGCAGCCAGGACAGCGCCCTTGGTGGCTTCCGGCGCGATCGCAGCCTGCAGTTGTTCGAGCTTGGTCGGCGGCTTGGTCGCGACCGGGGCGGGAAGGGCGGCGGCGGCAAGGGCGGCGGCGGGAAGGGCGGGCGCGGGGGCCGTGGCCAGCGGCGCGACCGGCATGATCGGCGCGACGGGCTTCAGCACTGGCGCTGCGGCCACTGTCACGGGCTTGGCGGCAACCAGAGCGACTGGCTTGGCCAAAGGCTTGGCGACCGGCGCAGGCGTCACCGCGGCCCGATTGGCCGGGGCGGACGACGCGCGCGGCGCATAGCGAACAGCGCGGCGTTCCTTGGGATTGGGGATAGGCCGCATGGCCGTCACCAGGGTCCCGTCTGGCCGACGCCAGGTCTTCAGCGTGGAGCTCTTGCTCGGCGCGGGATCGGCCATGACGGCGACAGGCGGGGGTACCGCAGTCGGCGCGCCCAGCAGTCCGTCCGGCGACGCGCCAGCGTCTGGCGCTGGCGGCGCGCCCATCAGATCAGGCGATGTCTCGGAGCCCGAGCCGGTCATCGCCGAGGGCGGTGTGGTGTCCACATCGCCCGCACCGCAACCGGCAAGCACCAAGGCGCTCAGCGCCGAAGCGCTTAGAGCCGCCAAACGCGTATTACGTCCAAACATCGGGTCCCCCGATCCCATGCCAGTATTTTTCCGACGAGCAGCGCTCGCGGAACACTAGTCCGTAAGAGAAGCATGAGCGTGCGACGAAATCAAAACGGTTAAGTAAGATTCACGAACCGATTTCATCCACCGCGCGAAACTCGCGACGCCTCATAGAGCGCAATTGCCGCCGCAGCCGACACATTGAGGCTCTCAAAGCCACCGGGCATGGCAATTTTTCCCATGGCATCACAATGCTCTGCGACCAAACGGCGTACGCCTTCGCCCTCCGAACCCAGAACAAGTACGGTCGGCGTACCATCGAGCACGGTATCGAGCGTTTCTTCGGCCTCGCCGGCCAGGCCGATGGCGCGCCAGCCCATGTCGGCCAGTTCCTCAAGCGCCCGTGACAGATTGACGACGCGGACATAGGGCACCTTGTCGACGGCCCCGACCGCCGTCTTGGCCAGAACGCCCGACAGCGCCGGCGCATGACGGTCCTGCAGAATTGCGCCCCGCACGCCAAAGGCGGCGGCCGAGCGGAAGATGGCGCCGATGTTCTGCGGGTCGGTGATCTGGTCCAGCATGACGATCACCCCCTGGGCGGGCGAGCCGAGCTCAGCGATCGACAGCGCTTCGGGCTCGTCGATCTTCACGGCGATGCCCTGGTGCACGGCGCCTTGCGGCAGCTCGCGGGCGATATCCTTGCCTTCCATGATCTGGACGCAGGGCAGTTTGGCCACATCCGGCGCGAGTCGCTTGGCTCGATCCGGGGTGACCAGAAGGCGCTTGGGAGCGGGTCTGGCGGGGTTCTTCAGGGCCGCCTCGACGGCGTGAGTCCCCCAGATCCAGTCCTTTGCGTCCTCGCCGCCCTTTGAAAAGCTCTGCTTATTCCGAGGCTTGTGACTAAAATCACGTCCTGGCGCAGAAGGCTTCCGGCGGTCGTTGCGTTCGGAATGAGAGGACACTATAAGACGCGCTCCGATTTGGGGCCCTGAGGGTTTCCGCGAGCCAGGACGGCGCTGCTTTAGCACCGTCCGACCCAGCT
>JANOSS010000055.1:0-4711 GCA_031415995.1 Caulobacter sp.
TCCGGGGGAAGACGGCTGCGCAGCAGCCCGTAGGGGGCAAGTTCGCCAAACGAAAAACGGCCCGGAAGCTTTCGCCGCCGGGCCGTCGAATTCGCGGATGCCGCTAAAGCCTACAGGCCCGGCAGCTTGATCCGGGTCTGCCTGTCGCGGCTGATCACCACCTTGCCGGGGCCCATCAGGGCCTTGAGGCGGGCTTCCTCGGCGCTGGCGTCGACCACCAGCGGGGCGTTGGCGCCGGTTTCGGTCGCGGTGGAGGCCACCTCGGCCGCCTTGTCCTTCTTCCAGAACATCACCTTGGAGGCGAAGCTCTCGTCCTTGTGGGCCAGGTCGCCGGTCTCGTCGTCGACGACGAAGCGGATCAGCGGGTCGGCCTTTTCGACGCCGGCGCGGGCGACCAGCAGCTTTTCACCGTCCGAGCGGCCAGCGGCCATGCTCTGGCCGATCAGGGCCTGACGGGCGGCACTTTCGGGCTGCAGTTCCTGCGGGCGGGGCTCGCCGGGGGCCGGCGGGCGCAGGGCGTAGTCGGGCGGCACGACCAGCGGAGCCTTGGTGACGACGCGGAATTCGTCGGGGACCACCTTGCTCATGCCGAGCGCCTTGGAGGCCGATTGGCAACCGGCGAGGCCCGTGGCGGCCACGGCGGCCAGAACGCTCAGGGTCGCAACCCGATTGAAACTCATGAACCGATGCTCCAGCGGGCCCGTGCGGGCCGAAATTTCGAGCGCTCTCGATACGACATCAGCGCGCGGGTGCCAATGTCTCTTGCGATTGCGGCCTTATTCGGTCGGATGGGCCAGCTTGTCCTCGTCCGTCAGGAAACTGTCGAGCAGCAGGAAGGCCACGCCGACCGAGATCCCGGCGTCGGCGATGTTGAAGATCCACGGGAAATAGAGGTCGCGCACGTCGATGAAGTCGGCGACTGCGCCATAGACGATCCTGTCGATCAGGTTGTTGCCGATGGCGCCGCCGATGATCAGCCCCAGGCCGATGGCCATCAGCGGTCGCACCGCCTTGCGTGCCCAGATCGCCAGGACCACCACCACGACAGCGGAAAAACCGGTCAGCAGCCAGCGGGCCCAGTCAGCATGGCCGCTGAGCAGACCAAAGCTCATGCCCTTGTTCCAGACCATGGTCAGGTCGACCGGGCCGGGCAGCGCGATCGTGCCCCGCATTTCCAGCTTCAGGCCGTGCAGGATCCACAGCTTGGACGCCTGGTCGAGCGCCACGGTGGTGACGGCGATGGCGTAGGCGATCCAGCCGTAGCGGGTGATTTTCAGTGCGGTCACTCTGGAACCCTCTTCCTTCTCCCCTTGCGGGAGAAGGTGGCCTGCGAAGCAGGTCGGATGAGGGGTTTCTCGGCCACGCCGCGCAACCCCTCATCCGTCGCTGCGCGACACCTTCTCCCGCAAGGGGAGAAGGAAGCAAAGCTTAAGCGTGTTGACTATCCCACCACGCCACAGCTTCAGCGTCGCGAAGGCTAAGCTCCGGATAGCGCGGATCGGTTCCGACCTCGGGCAGGATGCGCCATGAGCGGGCGCATTTGGTGCCTTCGGCCAAAATCGGATCCACCGACACGCCCTTGACCTCGTCGGTCGTGAACGCGCCGCCCTCACCGGCCAGCAGCGTGGCCGAAGACGTGCGGAACACCTCGGCGGCATCCAGCCCCTCGAAGGCGGCCAGCAGATCTGCGTCGGCGACATGCACCACCGGCGCGGCCTCAAGGGCCGATCCGATGCGCTTTTCGCGGCGCTCGACTTCCAGCGCGCCGGTCACCACCGACATCACCGTCGAAACCTTGGCCCAGCGCGCGGCCTCGGCGGGGTTTTCCCACTGAGCCGGTGTCGCCGGCATCACCCGCAGGCTGTTGCTGCCCGCCTCGGGGAAGCGCGTCTGCCAGGCCTCTTCCATGGTGAAGCTGGTCAGGGGCGACAGCCAGATGGTCAGGCGCTCGAACACATGGTCCAGCACGGTGCGATAGGCCCGGCGGCGCAGTTCCGTGGGCTTGTCGCAATACAGGCTGTCCTTGCGGATGTCGAAGAACAGGGTCGACAGGTCGCCCTGGCAGAATTCGATCAGCGGCCGGGTGACGTCGGCGAAGCGATAGGTCTCGTAGGCGGCGCGCACCTGGCCATCCAGCTCCCACAGGCGGTGCAGGATGAACTTTTCCAGCGGCGGGAAGTCGTCGTAGTTCGTCACCCGCTCGACCTCGTCGAAGCCGGCCAGGGCGCCCAGCAGGTAGCGCGTGGTGTTGCGCAGCTTGCGATAGGCGTCGGTGGTGGTGGCCAGGATGGTCTTGCCGATCCGCTGGTCTTCCGAATAGTCGACCATCGCCGCCCACAGCCGCAGGATCTCTGCGCCGCTTTCCTTGGTGACGGTCTGCGGCTCGATGGTGTTGCCCTTGGACTTGGACATCTTCTCGCCGTTCTCATCCTGGGTGAACCCGTGGGTGAGAACCGCCTTGTAGGGCGCGCGACCGCGGGTGCCGCAGCCTTCCAGCAAGGACGACTGGAACCAGCCGCGATGCTGGTCCGAGCCTTCCAGATACAGGTCGGCCGGCCAGTGGCTGTCGGCCCGGCCCTCGATGGTGAAGGCGTGGGTGCAGCCTGAGTCGAACCAGACGTCGAGGATGTCGCCGACCTTTTCGTACTGGGCGGCGTCATGGGCCTGCCCCAGGAACTCGGCGTCGGGACGCAGGAACCAGGCGTCTGCGCCGCCCTCGCGGATGGCCGCCAGGATGCGGGCATTGACGGCCTCGTCCATCAGCGGCGCGCCGCTGTCCTTGTCGACGAACATGGCCAGGGGCGTGCCCCAGGCGCGCTGGCGGCTGACCAGCCAGTCGGGACGGCTTTCCACCATCGAACCGATGCGGTTGCGGCCGGCGTCGGGGTGGAAGGCGGTGTCGGCGATGGCCTGGATGGCGGTCTCGCGCAGGGTCTTGCCGCTGTCGAGCGGTTGATCCATGCGGATGAACCACTGCGGGGTGTTGCGGAAGATGATCGGAGCCTTCGAGCGCCAGCTGTGCGGATAGCTGTGCTCGACGCGGCCGCGCGCCAGCAGGTTTCCGGCCTCGATCAGCTTGTCCATCACCGCGCCGTTGGCGGGGCCGAACTTGCCGGCCTTCTTGCCCTCGGTCTCGATGACCTTCAGGCCCGCGAACAGCGGCACATGCGGGAAATAGGCGCCGTCGGGGTCTACGGTGTCGGGGATGGAATCGAGGCTGTAGCCGCTCTTCAGCCAGACCAGATAGTCGTCGGCGCCGTGGCCGGGAGCGGTGTGGACAAAGCCGGTGCCGGCATCGTCGGTCACGTGGTCGCCGGCCAGCAGCGGCACCTCGAAGCCAAAGCCCTCATCGAATTGCGCCAGCGGGTGGGCGCAGACCAGGCCCGTTGGATCGACGGGCTCGGCGCGACGCCACTGGGCCACCTTGGCGGCCTTGCGCACGTCCTCAGCCAGCTTGTCGGCCACGATCAGGCGATCGCCCACCTTCGACCACGGAGCGAACTCGAGGTTCTCCTCCATGGCTTCCACCTCATAGAGGCCGTACTCGACCTTGGGGTTGAAGCTGATGGCGCGGTTGGCGGGGATGGTCCACGGCGTGGTGGTCCAGATCACGACGCTGGCGTCGTTGGGCGGCAGGCGGAAGACGTTGTCGCCGGCCGGATTGCCCGACAGCGCATAATGCTCCTCGTCATAGACCTTGACCGGGAACTTCACCCAAACCGTCGGGCTCACATGGTTGTGGTACTCGATCTCGGCGTCAGCGAGGGCGGTGCGCTCGACAGGGCTCCACATCACCGGCTTGGAGCCGCGATAGAGCTGGCCGCTGGCGGCGAACTTGTGGAACTCGGCGACGATGGTGGCTTCGCTGCTGAAGTCCATGGTGGCGTAGCGGTTCCACCAGTCGCCCAGTATGCCCAGGCGCTGGAACTCGGTCTTCTGGGCCTCGACCCAGCCGCCGGCATATTCGCGGCAGCGGGTGCGGAATTCCTCGGCGGGGACCTCGTCCTTGCGGCGGCCCTTGGCGCGGAACTCTTCCTCGATCTTCCACTCGATGGGCAGGCCGTGGCAGTCCCAGCCGGGCACGTAGTCAACGTCGTAGCCCAGAGCGAAACGGCTGCGGACCACGAAGTCCTTGAGGATCTTGTTCAGCGAATGGCCGATGTGGATGGCCCCATTGGCATAGGGCGGGCCGTCATGCAGCACGAACAGCGGCGCGCCGTCGGCCTGGCGCTTGGCGCGCACCGCGCCGTACAGGCCCTTGTCTGAGAGGGCGGCCCAGCCCTCGAGGATCTCGGGCTCCTTCTTGGGCAGGCCGCCGCGCATCGGGAACGGGGTGTCGGGAAGGAAGACGGTTTCGCGATAGTCGCGGGCGGGCGTGGCGTCGTCGGCCATGGGAGAGCTATCCAGCTGGGAAGTTCGGAAAAGGGGTGCGGGTCTTGATCCCGGCGCGCGCTCGAACCTGCGTCCAGCGTTACGCCGGGCGGATAATTCGCGAGGTTTTCCGAACGAAAGTCATGGTCTGGGGGATAGCAGAGGGTTGCGGAAGGGGCAAACCCGCAAGCTCTAAACTCTTGTCATCAAGTCAGTTGATTTGCGGGTTTGAGGTCGGTGAGCACGGCGTTTGCGAGGACGACGAGTTTCCGGGCGACAGCGTTGAATATGAGGCGTTTTGGCTTTCCGGCGGCCTGCAGGCGTTCGGCGAAGGCCTTCA
>JANOSS010000056.1:0-49689 GCA_031415995.1 Caulobacter sp.
GCGACGCGCCCCCTCCCCAACCCGGCGCTTTCGATGAAGCCCAGCCCTCCCAATTCAGAACCACAGATGGAGGGGTCCGGGGATCGACACGATCCCCGGCGGAGGTTTGGAGGCGGAGCCTCCATCCTTTCCGCCCTCCCCACCCCTTCAAAACCCATAGAGTGCCCGCGCATTGCCGCCCCAGATGGCTTGGCGCGTGGGCAGGGGGATGGCGGTGGGCAGGGCGTGGCGCGGGTCGTCGAAGTCCCAGTGGGGGTAGTCGGAGGCGAACAGGATCTTGTCCGCGCCGATCCACTCGATGGTGTCGAGCAGGTGTTCGGGGCGTTCGGGGTCCTCCATGGGTTGGGTGGAGACCCAGATGTGGTCGCGGATGTATTCGGAGGGCGCGCGCTTGAGGTGCGGCACTTCGGATTTGAGGGTGTTCCAGTGCCGGTCGAGCCGCCAGCCGAGTGCGGGCAGCCAGCCCCAGCCGCATTCGATCAGCACGATTCGTAGTTTCGGGAAGGCTTCGAAGACGCCTTCGACGACCAGGCTGGTCACTTGCGGCTGGCAGGAATTGGCGTGTTCGGAGACTTCCTCGATGTAGAAGCTGGGCCAGCCGCCATTGGTCATGGGCCAGCCGGAGTAGCCAAAGGCGTGGAAGGCGACGGGCAGGTTGGCCTCCTGCGCGGCTTCGTAGATGGGCCAGTAGCGCTGCTTGCCGGCGGGCTCTGCGGTGCGGCTCATCATCAGCACCTGGGCGAAACCGGGATCCTGCGCGCGGCGGCGGATCTCAGCGGCCGAGGCGGCGCCATCCTCGTAGGGGACGACGATGGAGGCGTGCAGGCGCGGTTCGGGGCGCACCCAGTGTTCGATCTGCCAGTCGTTCACGGCACTCGCCATGGCGGCGGAGAAGGCGTTGTTCTGGTCGCCCTGGCCGGAGGGTTGCAGCGGGTTGAGCAACCCGTGATCGATGCCGTGATGGTCGAGCAACTGCTGCTGCACGAAGCCGAGGTCGGATGCGGGCGTACCGCCAGGTGGCCATGCGTCACGGCGCGACGCCATGGGCTGCGCCTTGGGGAATGGCGGCTGTCCGCCTGTAAAACCGTGCCGGGCGCGGATGCCATAGGTGGTCAGGTAATCCCACCACCGCGTGGACAAATAGGGCTTGTAATCCGCCAGCGATCGCGGCCGCGGGTGGATGTCCACATCGATCAGGCCGAGCGTTGCCTGTGGCGGTCGTCCAGGTGCGAGAGCGGGTGCGATGACGTTCATGCGGCGGCCCCTTCGAGGATGCTGGCGCGGATGCGGCCATAGGTGGCGAGCGGATTGTCCCAGCGCAGCTTAGCGTCCAACGCTGCGGGAAGCCCCGGATGGGTGTGCTGGTCGCCTTCGAACTGCGCGTGGGGCCAGTCGCTGGCCCAGAGCAGCATGTCCTCGGACCCGATCTGGTCGATGACGCGGGCGACGGTCGCGGCATCTTCGGGCGCATCGAGCGGTTGGACGGACAGGCGCACCTGGTCGCGGATGATCTCGGCGGGCGGGCGATCCACCCAGGGAATTTCGAAGCGCACGCCCTTCCAGGTTTTCTGCAGCCGCCAGAGAAAGGCGGGCAGCCAGGTCACACCCGATTCCAGCAGCACGACCTTCAGCGTGGGGAACTTGCTGAACACACCCTCGGTCAGCAGCGACGCCAGCGTGGAGGAAAACCCCTGCGCCTGCGCGACGTAATCCTCAAGATACCACGACGGCCACCCCACCGAGGTGACCGGGTTGCGATAGCTGCTGCCGGCATGGATCGCGAGCGGCAACCCGTGGCGGATGCACGCCTCCCAGATCGGCCAGTTCTGCCGCCGGCCGAGTGGCGTCTCGCCCATCGCGAGGACCAGCACCTGCACGAAGCGCGGGTCGGGTGCAAGGCGTTCGATCTCGGCCACGCAGGCCTCCACCGATTGCAGCGGCAGCACGATGGCGGCACGCAGCCGCGCGTCGCGATCCAGCCATTCGGCGCGCGTCCAATCGTTCAGTGCGCGCGTGAAAGCGATGGCCATATCCACATTCAGCAGCATCTGGATGCCGGCGAGCGGATTGAGAATGCCGATGCGCGTGCCCCACCGATCCATCGCCTGCGTGGCGAGTGCATCGACGCTGCGCGGCGGCTGTCCGTCACCCCCGCGCCAATCCGCGCGTACGCTGAGCGGCGCACCGATCGGGTAGGCTTGGCTGTCGAGCTGCGTCATGCCGCGTTCGACGATCTGGTCGCGCCAGAACTCATCGAGGTAAGGCGTCAGTGCCGAAAGCCCCGGCAGCCAGGGGTGGATGTCGCAGTCAATGGCGTTCACCGCCATGGATCCTCCAGGTTTTGCCGCAGACTAGACCTGCCCGGCTGGCAGTGGCCAGCGCCCCGCGCCGGGGCGCATTTCCTAGCGGGCTTGCGCCCGGCCCGGCTTCGCGCTTTCTGCCGCACAAGACAAGGAGAGATACGCACCATGAGCCAGACCATGCAGGCCGCCGTCGTCACCGAGAACGGCGTGGCCATCCGCACCGTCCCCGTCCCCACACCGGGGCCGGACCAGGTGCTGGTGCGCGTCCGCGCCGCCGGGCTGAACCGCGCGGATCTGGGTGTGGCGGCCGGGCATGCGCATGGCGCCATGGGCGGCGCCGGCACCATCATGGGCATCGAATTCGCGGGTGAAGTGGCCGCGGTTGGCGCGGGTGTGTCCGGCATCAAGCCAGGCGACCGCGTGATGTGCTCGGGCGCGGGCGGCTATGCCGAATATGCGCTCGCCGATATGGGCCGCACCGTGCCCGTGCCGGATCAACCTGTCCTGGGAACAGGCTGCGACGCTGCCGGTTGCACTGTCGACCATGCATGACGCACTGGTGACGAATGGGCGGCTCGCGGCCGGTGAGGCGGTGATGATTTTGGGTGCGTCGTCGGGCGTCGGCCTGGTCGCGATGCAGATCGCGAAGCACCTGGGCGCAGCGATGGTGATCGGCACCTCGACCAATGCGGAAAAGCGTCCGCGCCTTGCGGAATTCGGCGCCGACCTGGCTGTCGACACCTCCGTCGAGGGCTGGTCCAAGCAGGTGCTGGACGCAACCGGGGGCAAGGGCGTGGCGCTGGTCGTCGACCAGGTCTCGGCCGCGACGATCAATGAGGCGATGGCGGCCACGGCCATCCTCGGGCGCATCGTCAATGTCGGGCGCCTGGGCGGCACAAAGGGCGGCTTCGACTTCGACCTGCACGCCAATCGCCGCATCGCCTATATCGGCGTGACGCACCGCACCCGCTCCGTCGCCGAAATCCGCGAGGAATTCCGCGTCATGCGCCGCGACCTGTGGGATGCGGTGGAGGCCGGCCGCTTCGCGCTGCCCATCGACCGCGTCTTCCCGCTGGCCGAAGCGCCGCAGGCGCTCGCGCACATGAAGGCCAACCAGCATTTTGGAAAGATCGTGCTGGCGACCTAATCACGCCCTCAGGCGCATCGTGGCGAAGGCACGCCTTCGGCGTGACGCGCGGCCTCCGGCCGCTTGGCTTTCGCCGGACTGCCGGCGTTCGCCCATTCGGGCTCGCGGCCCGCAAAGCGGGCCGAGGGAACCTTCACGGCTGCCCCCGGCGCGCAACTAATCCGCCGTCGCACCCGCAGCGCGGATGATCGGGATCCACAGCGCCAGCTGTTCATCCCAGAAACGGGCCAGCGCGGCGCCATCGCCGCCAACCGGATCGACGCCCACCTGCAGCAGCCGCTCGCGGATGGCGGGGTTGGCGACGGCCGCCCGCGCCGCCTGCTCAAGCCGCGCCACCACGGGCGCGGGCGTGTTCTGCGTCGCGTAGATGGCGTGCCAGTTGTAGTTCTCATACCCCGGTAGCCCGGCCTCGGCCGCGGTTGGCACATTGGGCAAGGCGGGGCTGCGTTCGCGCGTCGTGAGCGCGAGCGCGCGAAGCTGCCCGCCCTGCACCAGGCCGAGCACGCCGGCCATCGTGTCCACCATCATGTCCGCATTGCCGGCAGCCAGGTCCTGCAACGCGGGACCCGAGCCGCGATAGGGCACGTGCAGGGCACGCGCGCCGATCATGTTCATCAGCAAATGCGCCGACAGGTGCGTGATGGTGCCGTTGCCCGATGAGGCATAGCTGTACTTGTCCGGATCGGCGCGCAGCAACGCCACCAACTCCTGCAGGTTCCGCGCCGGCAGCCCCGCGCGCACCAGCACCACATTCGGCACGATGCCGACCAGCGATACGGGGATGAAGGCGCGGCGCACATCGAAGGACAGGTTGCGATACAGCCCTGAATTCAGCACCGCCGATGACAGCGTGTGGAAGACGAAGGTGTACCCATCGGCCTGCGCGGCCAGCGCCGCCTCGGACCCGATGACGCCACCCGAGCCGCCCCTGTTCTCGACCGTGATCGGTTGGCCGAGATGGTCACCCATGCCGCGCGCCATCAGCCGCGCGACAACATCCGCCGCGCCGCCGGCGGCGAAGGGCACGATCATGCGCAAGGGTCGAACCGGGAAAGCCGGTGCCTGCGCCCAGGCCGGCCGCGCCAGCAGCGCCGCACCCAACCCCATCATCACGGTACGCCGCATCGCGTGTCCTCCATCTTTGCAGCCAAGCCTAACCGTGCAAACCATGGCGCGAAAGGGAGGAGACAAAACAATGGCACGGAACGTTGACGCCGCGCTGCGCGCGCAGATCATCGAGGAATTGCCCGAGATCAGCGAGATTGCAGATGCCGCACTGCGCGTGGGCGTGATCGAAGCCTGGGCGCTGGCGATGGCGCGCTCCTCTTTCGCCTCGATCCGCGACATTCCGCCGTCGGGCAATCCAGGATCGATGACGCTCATCAAGGGCGACCAGACCGACCACATCCGCGGCGTCACCCGGCTCGCGATGCGCATGGCCGATGAGATGGCGGCGACCAATCCGGGACTGACCCTGTCGCGCGACATCGTGGTCGCGGGCGGCATCTGCCACGACGTCGGCAAGCCGTGGGAGTTCGACCCCGAGAACCGCAAGCGCTGGGAAGCGGCGCCGCGTGCGACGGGGCTGCCGTCCATCCGCCACCCCGGCTATGGCGTGCACCTCTGCCTCACCGCGGGCCTGCCCGAGGAAGTGGCGCACATCGCCGGCGCGCATAGCGGCGAAGGTGAGCTGCTGATCCGCAGCCTCGAATGCACGATCGTTCACCTGGCCGACATTGGCTACTGGACCATGGCGCTGGCAGGCGGCCTGATCCGCCCTGAAACCATCGGCGCCAAGTATCGCCGCCCCACTCTCTGACAGGACAACACCATGGCAGCCCCTCCCTCGGCGCGGCGCGACCGCATCAATCCGCACTTCCCGAAGCTGGTCGAGATGACGCACCAGTATGTCTATGGCGACCTGTGGGAGCGCCCCGAGCTGTCCAAGCGCGACCGCAGCCTCGCGACCATCGCGGCGCTGGTCGCACTCGGCTGGCAGGACCAGCTGAACAGCCACATCAACCGCGGGCTGGCGAATGGTCTGACACGCGAGGAGATCGCTGAGGTCATCACGCATCTGTCGATGTACGCCGGCTGGCCGGCGGCGATGACCGCCTCGCATGTCGCGGTCGATGTCTTCGAAGCCGCCGACAAATCGAAGGGCTGACACGATGAAGATCGGGTTCATCGGCCTCGGCACCATGGGCGCCTTCATGGCGGCCAATCTGCAGAAGTCACAGCACAAGCTGATCGTCACCGACATCAATCGCGCCGCAGCCGCGCCGCATATCGAACGCGGCGCCGAATGGGCCGCGACACCGCGCGAGATCGCGGCCGCCTGCGACGTGGTCTTCACCTCGCTCCCGGGGCCGAACGAGGTCGAGGCGGTGGTCTTCGGCGAGGATGGCTTGCTTGCCGGCGCGCATGAAGGGATGGCCTATTTCGACCTCTCCACCAACAGCCAGGCGATGATGCGCCGCGTCCACGCCGCGCTCGCGGAGAGGGGTGCGCATGGCTTCGATGCACCCGTCTCCGGCGGCCCGGTCGGTGCTGAGTCAGGCAAGCTCGCGATCTGGGTCGGCGGCGACAAGGCGGTGTATGAGCAGCACAAGCCGATCCTGGACGCGATCGGCGATCAGGCCGCCTATATCGGCCCGATCGGCACGGCGACGGTCGCCAAGCTGGTGCACAACATGGCCGGCTACGCGGTCCAGACCGTGATGGCCGAGGTCTTCTCCATGGGTGTGAAAGCGGGCATGGATCCGCTTGATTTGTGGAAGGCCGTCCGCCAGGGCGCACTGGGCCGCCGGCGCATGTTCGACCGCATCGCCGACCAGTACCTGATCGACAAGTATGACCCGCCCTCCTTCTCGCTGAAGCTCGCGCACAAGGATGTCTCGCTCGCGACCTCGATGGGGCGTGAGCTCGGCGTGCCGATGCGCTTCTGCCAGCTGACGCTGGAGGAGATGAACGAGGCGCTGAACCGCGGCTGGGGTCATCGGGATTCGCGCGTGACGATGACGCTGCAAAGCGAACGCGCCGGTGTGTCGATGGGCTGCGACCCAGCCGCCATCAAGGCGATCCTGGCGGCAGACAAAGGGTGACGCCCGCCTTTCCTCTGCTGCGGCAGCCCGGCATGATCGGGCCGCACCGGCTCAAGAACCGCCTGATCATGGCGCCGATGGGCACCAATTTCGGCACGTCGGACGGGCTCTCGACCGAACGCGACCGCGCCTACTACGCGTTGCGCGCCGAAGGCGGCGTGGCCGCCATCGTTACCGAGGCCATGGCGGTTTCCGAAGGCGGCCGCGCGCACAACAACTCGCTCTGGATCTATCATGACCGCTTCATTCCCGGCCTCGCGCGGCTGGTGGATGCCATTCGACAGCATGATTGCCTGAGCATCGGCCAGCTCAACCATCGCGGCGCGCTGCTGCGGCGGCTGGTGCTGAACATGGAGCCGGTTGGGCCATCGCCATGGCACAACCCCAACACCGGTGACGCGGTGCGCGCGCTGGAACGCGACGAGATCACCGCCATCCAGCGCGACTTCGTTACCGCCGCGCGGCGCCTGCACCAGGCCGGCTACGACGCGGTGGAACTGCATGCGGCGAATGGCTACCTGTTCCAGCAGTTCATGACCCCGCGCATCAACCGCCGCACCGACGAGTACGGCGGCAGCATCGAGAACCGCGCGCGGCTGCTGCTGGAGACCGTCCACCGCATCAAGGACGCGCTGCCGGACTTTTCACTATGGGTGCGCATCTCCTGCACCGAATATTGCGATGACGGCTACCCGATCCATGACATGATCGCGGTGGCGAAGATGCTGGAGGCCGCGGGCGTCGCCGCGCTCGATCTGTCCGGTGGCACCAATGAAAGCCCCGCACTCTCGCGCTTCTGCATCCAGCCGCCCTCGATGCCGCGCCGGGCGCTGGAACGATATGCGCGCCCGATCACCGAGGCCGTTTCCATCCCCACCATCCTTGCCGGCCGCATCATCGCGCCCGAGGATGCGGAGGCGGTTCTCTCCAACGGGAGCGCCGACTTTATCTCGCTCGGCCGCGCGCTGACTGCCGATGCCTATTGGCCACGCAAGGCCTTCGGCGAAATCGCAACGCCGATCCGCGCATGCATCTCCTGCAACGTCTGCTTCGAAAGACTCACGCTGGAGAAGGACGTTGCCTGCGTCACCAACCCCATGCTCGGCACCGAATTCGAGGAGCTGCATCGCGCCGAACCGCAGCTTGCGCCGGATCGTGCCGCACCACGCCGCATCCTGATCCTCGGCGCCGGCATGGCGGGCATGGAGGCCGCGCGCATGGCGGCCGCACGCGGCCATGATGTGGAAGTGTGGGAGAAAGCCGACCGCCCCGGCGGGCAGGTCCACCTGGCCGTCGCGGCTCCGGACAAGGAGGAGGTGCGCCCCGCCTGGACCTGGCGCCACGATCAGGCGCTCGCACTCGGCGCCCGGCTGCGCTGCGGCATAACACCGACCGCCGCGCTGATCCGCGACCACCGGCCCGCCCATATCCTGGTCGCGACCGGCGCCGCACCGCGCGCCTTGATCCTGGCCGGCACCACACCGCTGCAAGCATGGGATGTGATCGCACGGCCCGCGCTTGTGCCGGCGGGTGCGCGCGTCGCGATCATCGGCGGCGGCATCGTGGGGCTGGAGGTCGCCGAGATCCTCACCCTGCGCGACTGCCGCGTCACCATCCTCGAAGCGCAGAAGGTGCTCGCGCCGCAAATGGCGCGCAACAACCGCACCGACCTCACGCTGCGCCTGCGCGCGGCGGGGACTACGTTCCATACCGGAGCCATCGCATCGCGCGTCGCCGATGGCATGCTGCACTTCAGCGCGGACGGTGTGGATCACGCCTTGCCGGTGGATTGCGTCATCGCCGCCGTCGGCGCCACGCCGAACCGCGATGCCCTGGCCGAGGTGGAAGCCACCGGCATCCCCTTCACCCTGATCGGTGATTGCAATCAGCCCGGCGACTTCCTCTCCGTGCTGCGCGATGCCTCCATGACCGCCCTCGCGATTGACGAAAGGCTGCCCGCATGACGCCCGAATACACCGTCTACGCACTGCGCTACGCGATGCGCGACGCGATGCGCCACGAGCACTTCATCGGCGGGGACCCGCATGAGGCGCCGATGCCGATGGACTATTTCGTCTGGGCCGCGGTGGCCGACGGCCGCGCCTGGATCGTCGATACCGGCTTCACCGCCGAAGTGGCGGCCCGCCGCAAGCGCACCTATCTGCGCTGCCCCATCGATAGCCTACGCCTGCTCGGCATCGAGCCCGACACGGTCGATGACGTCATCATCTCCCACCTGCACTACGACCACGTCGGCAGCTTCCACAAATTCGCCCGCGCCCGGTTCCACCTGCAGGAGCCGGAGATGCACTACGCGACCGGGCGCTACATGAAGCACGCCAAGCTGCGCCACTCCTTCGAGGTCGAGGATGTGGTCGGCATGGTGCGCATGAATTTCGCCGAGCGTGTGGTCTTCCACAATGGTGACGTGACCATCGCGCCAGGCATCACGCTGCACGCTTGTGGCGGGCACTCGGCGGGGCTGCAATGCGTCTCGGTCAACACAGCGCGCGGCAAGGTCGTGCTCGCCTCCGACGTCACGCATTTCTATGAGAACATGGAGGCGGGCCGTCCCTTCACCACGGCTTTCCATGTCGGCGACATGCTCGAAGGCTTCGACCGGTTGCGGGCGCTGGCCCCCAGCCCCAAGCACATTGTCCCCGGCCATGACCCGCTGGTGATGGCCCGCTACCCCGCGGTGCCTGGCCTCGAAGGCATCGCGGTCCAACTGCATCTGGAGCCCAACGCATGAAGCGCCGCACTCTCCTCTCCGCTCCTCTGCTCGGGACCGCGCTGGCGATGCCCGCCCTCGCGCAATCCCGCGCCATCCGCATCCTGGTGCCCTTCCCGCCGGGCGGGGCCGCGGACATCACCGCGCGCCTGCTTGCCGAGCAGATGGCACCGCTGCTCGGCCAGCCGGTGGTGATCGAGAACCGCCCCGGCGCAGGCGGCAACATCGCCGCCGAGGCCACCGCGCGCGCCGCACCCGATGGCCTCACGGTCTTTCTCGGGGGTGCCACGATCTTCTGCGCGAACCGCTACCTCTACCGCACGGCGATGCCCTTCGACACGATGCGCGACTTCGCGCACATCTCGCGCGTCTCGGTGGGCACCACGCTGCTGGTCACGCGCGCTGATCGCCCCTGGCAGAATTTCGCGCAGATGGCCGCAGCCGCGCGCGCCGCGCCACGCACCCTGAGCGCGGGCAATTCCGGATGGGGGACGATCTCCAACCTCTCCATCGCGAAGATGGGGCGTGCGGCCGGTTTCGAGGTGAACCAGATCCCCTATCGCGGCCTGGCACCCTCGCTGAACGACCTCATCGCCGGCACGCTGGACCTCATCTTCGACGGCATCCCGGGCATCATCCCGCATGTGCGCGAAGGGCGTCTGCGCGCGCTCGGCGTCGGCAGTGCGCAACGCGTGACCTACGTCCCTGGTCTCGAATCCGTCCCCGGCATGGCCGAGCTGATCCCGGGCACCGACATGGACATGGAGTTCTGGTACTGCCTCTCCGCCCCTGCCGCGACGCCGCCCGAAACCATCGCGCGTCTGCATGCCGCGACCGTGGGTGCGGCGCGCAGCCCGGCCTATGTCGAACGCCTCCGTCCGCTCGGCTTCAACTCCGTCACCGATGCGAGCCCCGCCGCGCTGACCGAGTTCATCCGCGCGCAGGATGCGGTGTGGAAGGATCTGGTGGAGGTGTCGGGCGTGCGGCTGGATTGAGGCCCGGCGGGGGCTGGCGCATCGTCTGCCCCGGCAGGATCGCCAGCAGGCAGACCAAGGCGGTGACCAGGAAGGCGTCGCGGTAGCCCAGCAGCTGCGCCTGCGCCTCGACCATCCGGGCGAGCAGCGCCTCCGTAGGGGCGGCGACGCGCACGGCACCAAAGCGTGGCCGCTTTGGGTTCTGCGTTGGTTCCAGCAGCGCCTCGCGTTGCGGCGATCCGATGTCCATCCGGCGCGTTCCTGCCCGGCCACCTGCCTGCTACATGCGGCGCGAGCAGCCCAGGACCATTCAGAGCGGTGCGCCAAATGGGCGGTGCTACAGCCCCGGCTCATCCCCGTTCGCGAGGCGCGCCAAGCCAGGAATGTCCAGCAATTCGATCCGGTGCGGCTCCGGCTCCCGCACCAGGCGGCGGCGGCGGAGGGCACTGAAGGAACGGCTCACCGTCTCCAGCGCCAGTCCGAGCAGGTCGCCGATCTCGGCGCGCGTCATCGGCATATCGAGCAGTTCGGCGGGTGCGCCGCGCCGCCGGGCCGCTTCGCGAAGCGACAGAAGGAAGGCGGCGACGCGCTGTTCCGCCTGGCGCCGGCCGATCGTGACCAGCTGGTCCTGGGTCAGCGCCAATTCGCGCGAGCAGAGTGCCAGGAAGCGGCGCTGCACGGCGGGGAAGCGCGCCAGCATGGTCTCGAACTTCGGCCGCTGGACGCGGCACACCTCGCCATCCGTCAGCATTTCGGCGTCATAGGTGTAGGTCTGGGATTCGGTAAATCCCAAGATGTCGCCGGGGAAGCGAAAGCCCAGCACCTGCTGCCGGCCATCGGCTGTCAGGCGCGTGACCTTGGCCATGCCGCGCATCAGCAGCACCACGTTGTTGGCATCGTCGCCATCGCGGAACAGCACGCCGTGCGAAGCGACCCGCGCACGCGTGGACTCGTCGGCAAAATCATCGAGCCCGAGGCTGTCCAGCGCGGCGCAGATTCCAACGATTCGGCTACCGCATTGTGCGCACGGGTTCGGCAACAGGCGGCTCGGCAGCATCGAACCGCTGGGCTGGTCGAGAGGGTTCACAGGCTGTCCTTCGCGACACGAAGCGCGAGGATAGCCATGTTATCACGCGCTGCTCAAGAAAGTCCTCAGCGGGCGTCGTTCTCATCGTGGTGCCGCTTTACGCAGTCGAAGGCGAATGCGGCGCCGAATACCGCAAGTCCGAAGCCGAAGACGCGCATGTAGTCCTGGGCCCAGGCCGCGGCGAAAAGACCAACGATGCTGATAAGTATCGAGAAAGCGATGAAGAAGATGCGGGTTGTATCCATGGCTCAGGGGCCTTTCCGGTCAGGTGGATCGTCGAACAGAATGCGCGCTGCGGCACCCTCGAGGTCATCGTACTGGCGGTGCCGCATCGCCCAGATGAAGCCCGCGAGCCCCAGCAGGCCAAGCGCGAGCGCGAGCGGGATCAGCAGGATCAGGGCGTCCATGGAACCCGCCCGGCGCGCAGCGCGTTGAGGATGACGATGAGCGAGGATGAGGCCATGACGGCGGCGGCGACCAGCGGCGTCACCGCGCCCGCCATCGCCAGCGGCACCGCGATGACGTTGTAGGCGAGGCTCGCGCCCACATTCTGCCGCGCGATCCGTTGCGCGCGGCGCGCGATGGCGATGGCCTGGACCACCGGGGCCAGACCCTCGGCGCGTAGCACCAGGTCGGCGCTGGACCGCGCGAGGTGGGTCCCCCCCGCCGGACAGGCGGAGGCATGCGCGGTTGCCAGCGCAAGCGCGTCATTGGCACCATCGCCGATCATCAGCACGTGCCGGCCGGCATTCTGTAACGCACGGATATGGTCGGCCTTCGCCACCGGGTCCGCCGCCGCGCGCCATTGCGCAATCCCGAGTGTCTGCGCCGCTTCCCGCACTGCCGGTTCGGCATCGCCGGAGAGGATCTCAGACCGCAGGCCGAGCTTGCGCAGGCCAATGATCGAGGCAGCCGCATCCTTCCGCAGCCCGTCGGCGAAGCGGAATTCGACCGGCGCGGCGCCGGGGCTGGCCAACCACAGCGCCATCCCGGCATCCGGCGCGTCAACGCCGGCGAAGCCGGCCCGCCCGACCCGCACGTCGCCGCACAGCAGGCCCTCGCCCGGCACCTCGCGCACGCCGGGCGCCAGCACCGCATCGGGGCAGGCGTGGTGCAGGGCGCGCGCTAACGGGTGGCGACTTGCCGCAGCGATGCCCGCAGCCTTGCGCAGTGCCGCCTCATCCCAGCTGCCCGGGAGCAGCCGTGCCTGGCCCTCGGTGAGCGTGCCGGTCTTGTCGAGCACGACATGATCCACGCCGGCCAGCCGCTCCAGCGCATCGGGGCGGCCCAGCAGGACCCCGCGGCGGAACAGCGCACCGGCCGCGACCACCTGCACCGCCGGGACCGCGATGGCGAGGCCGCAAGGGCATGTGATGATCAGCACCGCGACGGCGTAGACCAGCGCCGGCTGCCAGCCTTCGCCACCCACGATCCACCACCCCAGGAAGGTCGCGAGCGCAAGCCCATGCGCGACCGGCACATAGACGCGCGCCGCGCGGTCCGCGAGGCCGGTGATGCGCGACCTGGCGTGCTCGGCCTGCTCCAGCAGGCGCGTCATCTGCGCGAGCGACCCATCGGCGAGGCAGGCGCTGACCAGGGCAACGAAGGGCGCGCCCATGTTCAGCGCACCGGCCGGAATGGCCTCGCCGGCGAGGAAGCCGCGCGGCAGGCTCTCCCCGGTGACCGCACTCGTGTCGAGAAGGGCCGTGCCGCTTTCGAGCACCATATCGAGCCCCAGCCGGTCACCCGAGGCGACCAGAACGCGGTCGCCGATCTGCGCGGCCTCCAGGGGGATTGTCTCGACCGCGCCATCGGCCGTGATGCGGCTGACGCTGCCCTGCTGCCAGGCCAGCAGCTCGGCACCCGCCCGCATGGCGCGGCGGCGCCCGGCATGGTTCAGCACCCGCCCCCCGAGCAGCAGCGCGAGCAACGCGGTCGCGCCATCGAACCAGGTGAAGGGGCCGTTGCGCAGCACCTCGCTCACCGACATCGCGGTGGCGGCCAGCACGCCGAGCGAGACCGCGAGGTCCATCGTCATGCGGCCATGGCGCAGCGCCGCGAAGGCCGGGCGGTAGAAGGGCATCCCCGCAACCGCGACCACCGGCAGCGCGATCAGCATCGCGAGCCAATGCATGACGCTCCGCGTCGCCTCGCCCATGTCGGTGCCGAACCAGACGGCCACCGAGACGAGCATCACGTTCATCGAACCGAAGGTGGCGATGCCAAAGGCGATGAGCAGGCGGCGGCCCTCGGCATCCTCGGCCACGCGCAGGCAGGCGGGCGACCAGGGGGCCACGCGGAAGCCAAGGCGCGCGAGCAGGCGGGCGAAATCATCCGCGCGCTCCGCCACGCCGCGCCAGCGCAGGGTCAACCGCCGCGCGGTGAGGCTGACGCGGGCAGCGATCACGTCCGGCTCGGCGCCCAGCGCCTGCTCGACCAGCCACACGCAGGCACCGCAGCTCAGGCCACCGAGCATCAGGTCGATGCGCTGCTCGCCCGCGCGCGCCGACTCACAGCGCGCGGCGAGGCTGAGGCAGGGCGGATCGACCGGGCGCAGCGCACCGGCCGCACCCTCTCGCCGCCGGTAAAAAAGATCGAGGCCGAGGCCGGCGACCAGTTCATGCGCGCCCTCGCAACCGGTGCAGCAGAACCGGTCCTGGTCAGGTGCGAGGGTTGCGGCGCAATGCGCGCAGCTGGCAAGGCTGGCGTCCGGTGCGACGGCGGCGATGGTGCCGATCCGGCTCACGGCACCACCAGGCGGTGGCGGATATCGATCCTGCCCGAGGCGTTGCGCAGCACCAGCCGGGCTTCCCACAGGCCGGGGCGCGGGGCCGCGACCGCCTGCCAGCGTCCCGGAGCGACGGCGCGGAAGACCAGCGGCTCATCCTCGCCGCTGAGCGGCCGGTGCAGCACGCCGCTCAGCACGCCGCTGAGCGATGCGCCCGCCGCGTCCCGCGCCTCAACCTCGAGCACCGCCTCGGCGAAGCGCACCGACGTGGCCCAGCCCAGCGCGTCCTGCCGGGCCGCTTCCGCGAGTACGTCATTGTAGGTGCGGCCCCGGTCGAAGGCGCGCGGTGTCGACACACCCGTGAAGGTGGTCAACGCGAACCAGACCAGGATCGCGTTCACCACGACCACCACCCCCATGCCGCCGACAAAGACCCAAGGGATCCAGCGGCCGCGCGTGGGATCAAAACCTTGCGAATTCATGGGGCGGGTCCCACCAGGGTAGTCGGCGCCGAGGCGATGGCGTGCCCCGAAGCGTCAAGGATCTCGAACACGACCGGATGGCTGCCGGTCAGCCGGCGCGCCGCGGGAATGGTGACCAGCGCCCGCCATTCGGTGATGCCGTCCCGGACCGTCGCCAGCAGCGGTCGGCCCGCAGAGTCGAGTTCGGCCTGCTGCACGAGCAGCGCCGCACCTTCAAGGCCGCGCAGCACCAGCGAATAACCGACCTGCGCCTGGGTCTTGTTCACGAGCTTGATGGTGAAGCCGTTGCGTAGGCTGCCATCGGCGAGTTGCACGAACAGGGGCGCGCGGTCGCGCATGACGGCGAGCGACACGGTCTCCCGCATCAGAAAAGCGGCCGCCATGACGGACACCACAACACTGAGGACGACCGCATACATGATGGTGCGCGGGCGGAGGAAGCGCGGCGTCGCGCGGGCGGCCATGCCTGCGGCGAAGCGCGCGGGTGAGGGTGCCATGCCGGCGGTTGCGGCCTGGCTCGCGGCCAAATTCTTCAGGGTCTCGAACGCGATCAGCCCCTCCGGCCGGTCGAGCTTGCGCATGATGTCGTCGCAGGCATCGATACACAGGCCGCAGCCGATGCATTCCATCTGCTGGCCCTGCCGGATATCGACGCCGGTGGGGCAGACATGGAAGCACGCGGCGCAATCCACGCAGTCGCCGCTGCTCGCCTCACGCGGCTTGCCGCGGGGTTCGCCGCGCCAATCGCGATAGGTCACGACCATGGAATTCTCGTCGAGCATGGCGCCCTGGAAGCGCGGCCAGGGGCACATGTAGATGCAGACCTGCTCGCGCGCGAAGCCGGCCAGCACATAGGTGGTCAGCGTGAACAGGGCGAAGAAGAAATACACCTCAAGGCTCGCGGCACCGGTTGCGATGTCGCGCACGACGCTCGGCGCGTCGTTGAAATACATGATCCAGGCGCCGCCGGTCGCGGCCGCTATGGCAATCCATGCCGCGTGGGTCGCAGCCTTGCGCAACAGGCGCTCGCGCGAGGGGGGCTGGGCGTCGCGCCGCATGCGCGCGTTGCGGTCGCCCTGGATCAGGCGTTCGACCCACATGAACAGGTCTGTCCAGACCGTTTGCGGGCAGGTGAAGCCGCACCACACACGGCCCCACAGCGACGTCGCCGCGAACAGCCCGATGGCGCCGAGCACCAGGGCGCCGGTCAGGAAATACACCTCCTGCGGCCACAGCTCGATCCAGAAAAAAAACAGACGCGCATTGCCGATATCGACGAGCACCGCCTGGTCCGGCATGCCCGGCCCGCGATCGAAGCGCAGCCAGGGCACGAGGTAGTACAGGCCCAACAGGACCGTGAGCACGACCCATTTCACCCTCCGGATCCGCCCCTTCACCGCACGCGGGTAGATCTTCGGCGGTGCCGCATAGAGAGGCGGTGGCGCCTCCGTCTCGATCCCGCCGACATGCGCCATCAGCGGCCGCCGCCGAGGGCGTGCACATAGATGGTGAGCATGTTGATCGTGGCCGCATCCAGGCGCTGGCCGAAGGCGGGCATCGCGCCGAGCCTGGGTGCGGCGATGTAGGCGATGATCGCGGCGCGGTCGCTGCCATACAGCCAGATGCGGTCGTTCAGCGCCGGCGCGCCGAGCTGCGTATTGCCCTCGCCACGCTCGCCATGGCAGGCGACGCAATTCTCCTCATAGATGGTCGCACCCCGCGCGGCCGCGGCCGCATTGGTGGAGCGCTGCGTGAAGGCGAGCAGGTGCTCGGTCACGTCGGCAATTTGCGGCACGCTGAGAATGCCCTGCCCGAAGGCAGGCATGATGGTGGCGCGCGCTTCCTCGCTATCCTGATTGCGGACGCCATGCTCGATGGTGGTGCGGATATCGGCCAGCTCGCCGCCCCACAGCCAGTCATCATCGGCGAGGCTCGGGTAGCCGCCCTGGGCGCCCTGCCCGGCCGCGCCGTGGCAGGCGGCGCAGTTGTTGGCAAAGGCGATGCGCCCGCCGGCAATGGCGAAGCTGCGCAGCGTCGGGTCAGCCGCGATCTGTTCGGGCGTGGCCGCACGCAGCCGCGCCATCATCGGCTCATTGCGCTGGCTCTGCGCGGCGAGGTCGGCGGGAAGCGCCCCGCGCGCCGTCCAGCCGAGCACGCCTGTCGCCCCGGTGAAGGGGAAGGCCGGGTAAAGCACCACCCAGACCAGCGAGAACGCGATGCAGGCGTAGAAGGTGTAGAGCCACCAGGTCGGCAGCGGCGTGTTCAGCTCGCGCAGCCCGTCCCATTCATGGCCGGTGGTCTGCTGGCCGGAATGCGCGTCGGTCTCGATTTTCCTGGTCATTGCGGATCCTGCTCGCGGAAAGGAATTGCGGCGTGGTCCTGCAGCCCGCGTCGGCGCGAGGGGCGCAGCGTCCATGCCAGGATCCCGGCGAAAAGCACGAAGAACCACACCACCCAGAGCGTGGCGAAGAGCCCCTGGTATTCGGCCAATTCGTTCATGGCTGCCTCACTGCTGCCGGAGCTGTTCGGGTGTGACGTCACGGAACTGCACGAGCGTGCCGAGCATCTGGAGATAGGCGACCAGCGCATCCATTTCCGTCACACGCCGCGCATCGCCGTCGAACAGGCCCTGCCGTGCCCGCGGATAGCGCTGCGCGAGGCCGGCCCCGTCCGCATCAGGGTTGGCCTGCGCCCGAAGGTCGGCCATCGCGTTCGCGATCATCTCATCGGTGTAGGGCACCCCGATCCGGCGCTGTGCGCGCAGCGTCGCCACGACCCGGTCGGTCTCCAGCGGGCGGTCGAGGAAGGCGTAGGGGGGCATTACGCTATCGGGGACCAGCGCACGCGGGCTGCGCAGATGCGCGGCCTGCCACTCGTTGGAATAGCGACCGCCGACGCGGGCGAGATCAGGCCCGGTGCGCTTGCTGCCCCACTGGAAGGGATGGTCGTAGATGCTCTCGGCCGCCAGGGAGTAGTGGCCGTAGCGCTCATTCTCGTCGCGGAAGGGGCGGATCATCTGGCTGTGGCAGGCGTAGCAGCCCTCGCGCACGTAGATGTCGCGGCCCAGCAACTCCAGCGGCGTATAGGGGCGGATGCCCTGGACGCGCTCGATGGTGCTCTCGAGCGTGAACAGCGGCACCACCTGCGCGAGGCCGCCGAGCGAGACGGTGATCAGCGTCAGCACACCCAGGAGCAGCACGTTGCGCTCGATGGTGCCATGGGAGAATTTCATCGATGCGTTCCTTACTCGGCCGCGAGCGCTTGGGCGGGGGCGAGGCGCGCAGCGGGTGCCTCGGCCTCTTCCATCGTGACGGTCTTCCACAGGTTGAAGGCCATGATCAGCGCGCCGGTCAGGTACAGCACGCCGCCGAGCCAGCGGATGACGTAGTAGGGGTGCATCGCGGCCACGGTTTCGATGAAGCTGTATTGCAGGAAGCCGTTGCCGTCGTAGGCGCGCCACATCAGGCCCTGCATGATCCCGCTGACCCACATCGCGGTGATGTAGAGAACGATGCCCAGCGTCGCGATCCAGAAGTGCATTGAGGCAAGGCGCTCGGAATACAGCGCCTTCTTCTTCCACAGCACCGGGAACAGCCAGTACAGCGCACCGAAGGTGATGAAGCCCACCCAGCCCATCGCGCCGGAATGCACGTGGCCGATGGTCCAGTCGGTGTAGTGCGACAGGCCGTTGACGGCCTTGATGCTCATCACCGGGCCCTCGAAGGTGCTCATGCCGTAGAAGCCCACGGCGGTGACCGAGAAGCGCAGCCCGGCATCGGTGCGCAGCTTGTCCCACGCGCCCGAGAGCGTCATCAGGCCGTTGATCATGCCGCCCCAGCTGGGCATCCACAGCATCACCGAGAACACCATGCCCAGCGTCTGCGCCCAGTCGGGCAGCGCGGTGTAGTGCAGGTGATGCGGGCCGGCCCAGATGTAGAGGAAGATGAGCGACCAGAAGTGCACGATCGACAGGCGATAGCTGTAGACCGGCCGCTGAACGCGCTTGGGCACAAAGTAGTACATCATGGCCAGGAAGCCGGCGGTCAGGAAGAAGCCGACGGCGTTGTGCCCGTACCACCACTGGGTCAGGGCATCCTGGACGCCCGAGAAGACGCCGTAGGACTTGTGGTTCAGCAGGCCGACGGGAACGCCGGCGTTGTTGACCAGGTGCAGCAGGGCGATGGTGACGATGAAGGCCAGATAGAACCAGTTGGCCACATAGATATGCGGCTCCTTGCGCTTCCAGAGCGTGCCCAGGAAGACCAGCAGATAGGCCACCCAGACGATGGTCAGCCAGATATCGACGTACCATTCAGGCTCGGCGTATTCCTTGCCCTGGGTTGCGCCCATCAGATAGCCGGTGGCGGCCATGACGATGAACAACTGATAACCCCAGAACACGAACCACGGCGCGATGCCGCCGGCCAGCCGGGCCTTGCAGGTGCGCTGCACGACCCAGAACGAGGTGGCGATCAGGGCGTTGCCGCCAAAGGCGAAGACCACCGCCGAGGTGTGCAGGGGTCGCAGGCGTCCGAAGTTCAGAAATCCCATCTCGGGGAAGTAGAAGATCCGCGGCCAGGACAGTTGGGCGGCAATCAGCACCCCGACCGTGAGGCCCGCCGCACACCAGAACATGGTGGCGATGACCCCGGCCTTGATCACAGTGTCGCTGTAGCGGTCTGGCTCGTCCCGCAGGCTGCCCGACGCCAGTCCGGCATTGAGCATGAAGGCCGTCAGAACTGCGGCCAGGGCAAAGGTTCCAACCTGCAGCTGAAAGATCGGATCATGACTAAGTCCCACCCCCATGATGGCGAGAAAGGCGCCGACGATCGCGAAGGCGAGTAACGCGGCCGACCCTGCGGGTGGGCCTGTATCGGGGAGAGACGGGGCGGACATTCGGACTCCGTTCAGCGAACTTGGCCCTGCCTCCCACGATTTGTTCGACCCCACTTTGATCCTGGTCAAAGCAGCGCTCGGCGCGGTGAATGACCATGGTCACCTTCCTGCGGAGTTGCCGATGTCGTTCCCTACCGTCCACATCTGGGGCAAGTCCCAGACCGCTCTGGCCGTGGCGGCCATGGTTAGTTGGGGCGTGGCCCTCTGGCAGGCCGCGCCGCGCCTGATGGCGGGTCCGATCTGCAGCAGCGCTCAGGACATATCGGTCCTGGCGGGTCATTGCCCAGCCTGCCCTGCCGCGCTTGTGGTCAGTCTGGCGCTTGTGACCAGCCTCGCCCTGCGCTGGCGCGACGCGCGCCGGATGTCACCCATGCAGGCGATCCGGAGGCAATCGGCAGGATGAGCGATAGCGGCGACACAGAGCCGGTCCCGCTGCTGGAAACCTCATAGGGCTGGACGTGGAACGACATGGCCCCGGCGATCTTGTCGCACGCGTTCACGTCCACATTTTCGAGCGCGCGCAAAGCGCCACGATGGTCGCGGCGAACAGTTCGACCCGTTCCTCTGACGTGAAGCTCACCTCGGCCGGCCGTTTGTCAGGTTCGCCCAAAGCCTTCGTTCCACGCACGGCACTCTGATCCGGCCGGACACCGCAGGACACCTGCTTGCTCGCGACGCCAAACCGAGCCGCTGCACGAACGAAGTACAGCAAGACGAAAATGGCCTGGAGCTGACGATTTGTCACAGTTGAAATATCGAACGCGAACAAATTTAAAATCCATTACAGTTCTGTGTCTTTGGTTTCTATCTGGCGAAGCAAATACCCAAAATGAGACCAGTGCGCGGTCGTTAACTGTAGTTCTCGGCAATGTCTTAAACCGAACCGCGCTTTGTCGTTGGCAGGTTTGGGACACGCCATGCTGCCATCGACCTTGATCAACCTGGAAAAGGCGCGCGCGCTGATCGCCGACAGCAACAACCAGGCACAGGACATCCTCGCCTCGGTGCTGGCCGGGTTTGGTCTGCGCAACGTGGTGCGGGTCAACACCGGCCGCGAGGCCCAGGACGAGTTGCGCGCCCGTCCCGTCGACCTGATTTTCACCGACGCCCAGATCAGGGATGTGGACGGCTACGACCTGATCGCCTGGCTCAGGCGGCAGAACAGCGAAACCCTGCGCCAGACGCCCGCGATCCTGGTTTCGGCTCACACACCTATGCGCGATGTGGTGCGCGCCCGCGATTGCGGCGCCAGTTTCATGGTGGCCAAGCCGCTTTCGCCGCAAGTGCTGCTGGAGCGCATTCTCTGGGTCGCCCGCTCGGACCGCGCCTTCATCGAATGCGATGTCTATGTCGGACCTGATCGTCGGTGGCGGAACGCTGGCCCGCCGGTTGAGCATCCCGACGGTCGCCGTCGCGACGACCAGGCCGCCGAGATCGGCCAGGCCGCCGACGACAACCTTAGCCAGACCGAACTGGACCAGTTGGTCAAACCGCAGAGGACAGCCGCGTGAGCGAAGTCAAACGAACCCGAATGAAGCCTCGCCTGGCCGAACTTATGAAGCAGCCCGGCGGAATCTATGCCGCCGAGGCCCTGGAGCGCGCCGAGCAGGCGCTCGATACCATGCGCGAACCCTTGCTGGGCTCGATCGACGAGGCGCTGATCGAGCTTGAGCGCCTGTCCAACCCCTTCTCGGTTGGAGCCATTCCCACCCTCTATCGCCTGTCCAGCGACATCATCAACTTCTCGCTGGCCGAGCATATCAGCGGGGTCGAGCGCGCTGCGCGGTCGCTGTGCGAGCTGCTGGACGAAGCCTCGCCGACCGACCCGACCACCCGGGCCGGCGTCACGGTCCATGTCGCCAGCCTGAGGCTTCTGCACCGCCGGGCAGACGCCGAGATCGACCAGGGCTCGATCCTGGAGGGCCTTGGGCGCATTCTCACCAAGGCCCGGGAGACCGCCAGGGCCCAGGCCGCCTGATTTAAGACGCGCCTGCCCCAGCGGCGCCTGCCCTCAAGCCTCTCGCGGTCTGGCGCAATGGCGCTAAGCTGGGACTCAAACGCGCGTTCGATCCGGATGCGCGTGGATTTGTCCAAGGCGGCACCATGAGCTCTCCTCCCGCCGCGACGGCGACTGACCCTCAATTGCTGCAGGCCCTGCGCGACACCGTCCGCGCCCTGTGTCGCGACTTTCCGGGCAGCTACTGGCGCGGCCTGGATCGCGAGAAGGCCTATCCTACCGCCTTCGTCCAGGCGATGACCCAGGCAGGCCTGCTGGGCGTGCTGATCCCCGAGGAATATGGCGGCAGCGGCCTTGGCCTGACGGCAGCCGCGACGATCCTGGAAGAGGTCCACGCCAATGGCGGCAACGCCGCAGCCCTGCACGCCCAGATGTACACCATGGGCACGGTGCTGCGGCACGGGTCAGCCCAGCAGAAGCAAAAGTGGCTGCCGGCCGTGGCCGACGGCTCGATCCGGCTGCAGGCCTTCGGCGTCACCGAGCCCACCGCCGGCACCGACACCACCTCAATCAGCACCTTCGCCCGTCGCGAGGGCGACACCTATGTGGTCAACGGCCAGAAGGTCTGGACCAGCCGCGCTGAACATTCCGATCTGATGGTACTGCTGGCCCGCACCACGCCCAAGGATCAGGTCCAGAAGAAAAGCGAGGGCCTGTCGGTCTTCCTAATCGACATGCGCGCGGCCAAGGGGAACGGCCTGACGATCAAGCCGATCGCCACCATGCTGAACCACGCCACCACCGAGGTCTTCTTCGACAATCTGGCCATTCCCGCTGACAGCCTGATCGGCGAAGAGGGCAAGGGTTTTAAATACATCCTCGACGGCATGAACGCCGAGCGCATCCTGATCGCCGCAGAGTGCCTGGGCGACAGCGCCTGGCTGATCGGCAAGGCCCGCGACTACGCCAATGAGCGCCGGGTGTTCAACCGCCCGATCGGCCAGAACCAGGGCGTGCAGTTCCCGATCGCCCGCGCCTATGCCCAAGGCCACGCCGCGCGTCTGACCGTCTATGACGCCTGCGCCCGCTACGAGGCTGGCCTGCCCTGCGGCGAGCACGCCAACATCGCCAAACTTCTGGCGTCGGAGGCCAGCTGGGCCGCCGCCGACATGTGCCTGCAGACCCATGGCGGCTTCGGCTTCGCCGAGGAATACGACGTCGAGCGAAAGTTCCGCGAGACGCGGCTCTACCAGGTGGCGCCGATCTCGACGAACATGATCCTGGCCTATGTCGCTGAACATGTGCTGGGCCTGCCGAGGTCCTACTGATGGCGCGACTCGAGGACTGGATCGGGCGCGAGCGCCGCAGGGTCGAGGCGCTGGCCCCGGGCGACCTGGCGCGCCTGGCCTCCGTGCTCGACCGACCCGAGGCGCCGCTGCAGGTCCCGCCGGCCTGGCACTGGGCTTGCGCCGTCGAGACGCCTCGCCAATCGCAGATCGGCCCTGACGGCCATCCCCTGCGCGGCGGGTTCATGCCCCCGATCGCGGCTCCACGCCGGATGTTCGCCGCGGCCGACATGCTGTTCGAGGCACCGCTCATGGCCGGCGTCGAGACCGAGTGGGTCGAGCGGATCGCCGCGATTTCCGCGAGGGCGGGAAAAAGCGGTCCGCTGACCTTCGTCGAGGTGGAAAGACGGATCTCGCAGGGCGGCAGCCTGTGCGTCGCCGAAACCCAGACCATCGTCTATCGCCCCGCCCCGGCGCCGGGCGAGCCCGCCCCCTCCCCCGTCGTCGCGCCCGACGACGCCGACTGGCGCGCGACGATCACGCCCGATGCGGCCATGCTGATGCGGTTCTCGGCGGCGACCTTCAACGCCCATCGCATCCACTACGACCGGGCCTATGCGATGGAGGTCGAGGGCTATCCGGGACTGGTGGTCCACGGGCCGCTGATCGCGCTCCGACTGCTGGAGGCCTTGCCCCCGGGGCGGGCTGTGACGCGCTTCTCGTTCAGAGCTGTGCGCCCGCTATTCGACGGCGCGCCGTTCGAGGCCTGCGGCAGGCTCGCGGACGACGGGGCGGAGCTTTGGGCGCGGTCGGCCGAGGGATGGCTGGCGATGACGGCTCGGGTTGGTTTCGCACCATAGTATCCCCAAAAATCCGATCTACCCGGCCCTTGATGGGGAGATCGGATGGGCGAGATTCAGGCAGCGAGGCGAGTGGAATACAGTGGAATACGGTGACAATGCCTTAAACATAAATCGTGCTTTAGGGCACTATCACCGTAATTATAGTAGTCTTTAGTATCCGCCAGGCGCTGCTACTCGGGCATCGGCGGGAGTGCCCGCTCCCTTCGCGAGCCCGCGCGGGGTCAGCTGCACTGTTCCCTTGCTGCTTTCAAACACTCTAGGGGCACTGGGTATAGGGCCGCCGACGGCTCTGGCGAGCGGCCAGCTGGTACGATGGGAGCAGCCCCATCCCCATCCCTCAACATAAACCCACTTGCCTTGGTCACCATACCAGGATTCAGCCTGGCAGGATAGTTTGGTGTAGGGTGCGGCCTGTGCGGAGATTGGAAGCAACATGACAAACGCGAGGGTGACGATTCCAGTTCTAAACATATCAGACTCCCTTGAATTTAGACTTTTTATCCTCAAGCCGATGCTCGGATGGAGTTCAAGACTTGCAGCAATCATCGCTGCCACCGTAGGGCTTTTTCCAGAGATTTCTATCGGGTTTCATGTTCTTGCCCCACACCGTGAACTTCAGCGTCTCCTCCTGAACGAAGGCGGGCAGACAAATTCATGATGCATTCATGAGAAGCCGACGAATCCGACCTCGGAGCACAGGACGGGTGGCGTGGAGTTGGGGTGGAGTTGGGGGTGGAGGTTACGATGACCGTGCACAAAATAGAAATCGAACCCGTCTGTACGCGGTGACCGCAACCGTAGCCGCCTAACCCAGCGGCTCCGCCCCCAGCACCCGGGGATCGTTCTCCAGGCTGGACGTATCGAAGCCGTGATAAAGCGACAGGAAGCGGAACGGGTGCTCCTGATAGCTCTCGAACATGATGTTGTTGATGTCGGTGGTGGTGTCGAAACAGCCCAGCACCGCATCCGGAACATGCCGCGTCAGGTGATGACGCCCCAGCAGCAGGGCGACCTGGTCGATCCAGCGGGTGACGACGCCACGCGCCAGCCGATCATCGAGATAGGCCCGCAGGAAATTGAACAGCCGCGCCGCGTTCGGGGTCGGATTGACCAGCAGCAGGTTGGCGGTGATCCGCGAGCCGGCGGCCAGGTTCTTCCAGTTCTCGTTGAAGACCACGTCGGCCATGGCCCATTGCTCCAGCAGGTCACTGACCCCGCGCTGCAGCAGCAGATCGATGTCGGAGACGAAGATCGGCCGGCCCAGCGTCTCCAGGAGGCCGCCCAGACGCTGAAAGCGCACCGACTGGAAATGGGCCACCGGCAGGGCGATCAGCCCCTTGGGCGGCGCGTCATGGCAGCGGGTGGTCACCGCCGCCGCGTCGAAGTCGTCGCCGACGAAGATCAGGCGCTCATCCGTCACGCCGACCGCCTTGACCGCCTGCGCCAGGCGGTCGCCGCCGCCGATCACATGGATCACCACCAGACTGGACACGTCGCTGTGGCGCAGCACCGACAGGGCGTACCAGCGGCCGTACTGGTCGACATACTTCTCGTCGGCTGCGGCGAAGAATACCGCCCTGACGTCCAGGCGGTCGGCCAGGGCCGTTAGGCCCGCCGCGTCCAGCGCTTGGCCCGTCGCGGTCAGGAAACGGGCCGGCGGGTCGGACGGCGGCGCGGGTGTCGGCCCGATGATCGCCTCGACATCCAGCGAGCCCAGCAACGCCCGGTAATGATGCACCCAGTCGGACCATTCCGGATCCGACAGCAGGTCGCCCACCGCCACAGTGGGAACCTCGGTCGCGAGGTTGGCCAGCAGGGCCAGGTCGTGGTCGGACAGCGGCCGGCACAGCAGCAGGCTCATCGCCTCGTGGAAGTCGCGCAGGCGCACCAGGGGATGGATGTCCTTGTCGGGCGACACCGCCAGTACGGCCCTGTGCCGGATCTCGGTCTCGTGGTCGCCCGTCGCTCGCGCGTGGTCAGCCAGCAGGGTCAGCGCCCCAACATGGCCCGCATCCAGCACGATCAGCCGCCGGGCGAAGTTCAGGGCCTCGTCCGTGCGACCCAGGGCCTGATTGCAGCCCATGGCCGCCCCGACCATCTGGGCGCCGCCGGGCATCAGTTCGGTCATCACCGAGGCATAGGGCTCGGCCAAGGCCACCTCGCCGCGGTTGAGATGCAGGTTAAAGGCCTGGGCTCCGATCGCGGTCTGCTGCTGGATCAGAGGCCACAGGGCGTGAATGTCCGGCGTCAGCGCCTTGGCCTTGACCAGCGCCCGCAACGCCTCAAGAACCCGCCCGCCCGCCAGATGGCTGCGCGAGACGCCGATCCAGGTCGCATAGTCATGCGCCCCGCCCAGCAGGTGCTCGAACAGGACCAGGGCATCCTCGGGACGATCCTCAGTGAACAGCCGCTCGGCCAGGGCCAGCACGTCGGCCTGCCGGGCCCCGGATGGCGACGTCTCAGGGCGGCGCAGCCGGTCGGCGCGCTCGAACAGCACGTCGATCTGCAGCAGCGCATTGTCGTGCAGCTGCGGCATGCGGTTGAATTCCATGACGTCGGCGCATTTGAAGCCCATCTGCGCCATCCTGGCGAAGATGTCCTCGGCCCGGGCACCGCCGATATTGTAGTCGACCAGCGACACCTCGATCTGGATGTAGTCGGCCTTGGAGAGCACCGCCTCGCCGCCGACCAGCACGTCCACTTCCGAGCCCTGGGTGTCGATCTTGACGAAATCGAACTGGCGGCCGGCCAGCAGGTCATCGATCCGGGCCTTGTCGACCTCGTGCCGGATCGCGGTCTCGTCGTCGAAATATTCGGTGTTTTCGCGATAGAGCGAGCTGCCGGTCGATTGCAGCCAGGTCTTGCTGAGGAACAGCTCGCCCTTGCCGGCGATATCGGAAGCTGCCACCTCGTGCCGCTCGAACGGCAAGCGCAGCAGCCTGTCGCGGCAATGCGGATTGGGCTCGATCAGGGTCGGCAGGCAGCCCGTAAACACCTCAAGAAAGCCCTGGGTGAACTCGCCCAGATGCGCGCCGACGTCCAGCATAGTCCGGGGCGCGTAACCCTCGCGCCGCAAGGCCTCGAGGTGCTGGCGGTTCATCGGCGGGTCCTCATCGGCCGTCCGCCGCAGCTATGTCTTCGGCGGTCCAGAAGCGGCCGTCGGGGCCCAGCGGGCGCGCCAGATGGCGGCGGGTCAGGGCCGTCTTGTACAGGCTCTCGAAATCCGTCTCGGTCAGCATCTCGCGGTCGTCGCGGTCCAGCCCGATGCCGATCTCCAGATAGGCGTCCAGATTGGTGATGTTCGGGGTTGGGCGCTGGCCGGCCTGATACTCGGCAGCCATCGTGTGGAACAGGTCCTCGACGCTGCGCACCAGCAGGTCCATGTCAAACAGCACGCAGGTGGCGCGATGGGCCTCCAGCCGCTCATGGAGGGCGCGCGTCGCCTCGCGGTCGCCCGCCAGGGCCACGGCGCGCTCGACATAGTCTTCCGCCGTCTCACAGACCAGTTCCGGCAGGCCCGCCGAACGCACCAGGCTGCCGCAGACCCGCGAGGCGAAGCCCCGGCCCGACAGGGTCAGCACCGGCACGGCCATCCACAGGGCGTCCGAGGCCGTGGTGTGGGCGCCATAGGGCGCGGTGTCGAGGAACAGGTCAGCCAGCGGATAGCGGGCCATGTGCGTCGGATTGGGCTGCTTGGGCGCGAAGATCAGGCGCTCGCTTTCCACGCCGCGCAGGCGGGCCTGCTCGCGCAGACGGGCATTGGTTTCTGGATTGCTGTCCAGCAGCCACAGTACGCTGCCGGGGGTGCGCTTGAGGATCTCCATCCAGCGGCCGAAAGTGAAGGGCGTGATCTTCTGCGGCCCGTTGAAGCAGCAGAAAACAAAGGCCTCTTCGGGCAGGCCGGCGTCGGCGCGGCTGGGACGGGCCTGCGCCACGATCCGCTTGCGGTCGTTGGGCTGGTAGCAGGGGATGCGCCGCACGGCCTCGGAGTAGAACGGTTCGAGTTCCGGCGGCGTGATCCACGGATCGCCGATGATGTAGTGGTGGAACGCGCTGCCCATGGTGCCCGGATAGCCCAGCCAGTTGACCAGGATCGGGGCCGGCCGGCGGGCGAAAACGGGGGTGCGCGAGTCGCGCGTATGGCCGTTCACATCGACCAGGATGTCGATCTGATCGTCGGCGATCGTGCGGGCCGCCTGGTCGTCGGTCATGCTGCGGATGTCGGTATAGTGCTCAACCGCCACTCGGGTGCGGGCGTTGAGGGCGTCGGTCGACGGCGGTCCGCAGTAATAGGCGAAGACCTCGACCTTCTCGCGGTCGTGCAGCTCGAACAGCTCGGCCATCAGATAGCCGACGGCGTGGTCGCGCAGGTCGGACGAGACATAGCCCACCCGCAGGCGGCGGCCGGTCAGGTCGATGGGCGCGTCGCGGCGTTCGGCGACGATGGCCTCGGGCGCGCAGCTGCCGTCGCGGTCGGTGAAGGCGGCGGCGGCGCCCAGTTGCAGCAGCGGGTCGTCGGAATAGGCGGCCACCGACAGGGGGTTGATACCCTTCAGCAGCGCACGGCGACCAACGCGCTCCCACGGCTCCAGCGGCGGCCACTTGCACTGGCCCAGCCGCGCGGCGACCAGCTGGCCGATGGTGTCCATCTGGGTAGGATCAAGGTCGGCGCAGCGCCACAAGGCGGTCTCGGCGCGGCCGGTCTGCTGGGCCTCCAGCAGGGCGCGGGCCATCTGCCTGTAGGCCGAGAAGACATAGTGGGCGTTGGAGCCGGTGATGGCCAGGGGACGCGTGGCGGCGGCGTTCCAGGTCGCAATCCCCGCCTCCAGCAGCCCAGCCCGCTCCTGCAATCCGCCCAGATTGATATAGGCCGGCAGAAAGTCGGGATTGAGGGCGATCGCCCGCTCCAGATTGGCGATCGCGGCCTCGCTTCCGCCGATGCCCGACTGCAGGGTCGCGCAATTGAACAGGGCGATGAAGATCTGCGGATGCTCGGGATTGAACTGGATCCAGATCTTGTAGACCTGCTCGGCCATGGCTGACTGGCCAGCCTCGGTATAGCGACCGGCGGCGTTGATCGCATCGCCGAGCGGCAACCCTTGCGTCGTGATGCTCTGCAGCAGGGCGAGGTCGTCGGTTTCAACCATGGTCATCTCAAGCGCGCTTGTAGAGCCGGAGCGCCCCCGACTCGCATCGGGTGATGTTGGCATGTCGGGCAAACCTCACCAATCGCCGCCCAATCCTGTCGCGTTCTGGCCTGTCGCGTTCTGGCCTGTCGCGTTCTGGCCTGTCGCGTTCTGGCAGGGCGCGTTCTGGCCGGGCGCGTTCTGGCCAGGCGCGCCCTGCCCGGCCGCCGGCGTCCTGCGACGCCGGCGAACCGAAGGGTCTTAGGTGACGCCCAGATAGGCGATGATCTGCGGATCCGACAGGCTCTGCACCTGGGTGGTGGTCAGAGCGCCGGCCTGGGTGGAGGTCAGGGCCGAGATGTTGGTCGTGCTCAGATTGTCCAGCTGGGTGATCGTCAGACTGGCCAGTTGCGTACCTTGCAACGATCCGACCTGGGTCTCGTTCAGACCGCCGATGACGGTGTTCGACAGGGCTGAGACCTGGCTGGTGGTCAGGGCCGCAATCTGGGTGTTGAACAGTTCGCCGATATCGGTGGTCGACAGCCCCTTGATCTGGGTCGCCGTCAGACCCTTGACCTGGGTCGTGCTCAGCGCCGCCGTCTGGGTGGCGTTCAGCGCTGAGACGTTGGTGGCGCTCAGCGCGGCCAGCTGCGTCGTCGTCAGGGCGCCGATCTGGGTATCCAGCAGTTCGCTGATGTCCGTCGTCGACAGGCCACCCAGCTGCGCGGCCGTCAGACCCTTGATCTGGGTGGTGTTCAGCGCCGCGACCTGGGTATCGGCCAGGGCCGCGAAGCTGGTCGCCGTCAGGGCACCAAGTTGCGACGTGCTGAGCGCGGCGACCTGGGTGGTCGACAGCGCCTGCAGGGCGGTCGCGGCGAAGGCCGTGATCTGGCCGGTTGTCAGGGCACCGACCTGGGTCGCCGACAGCTCGGTGATGTCGGTGGTCGACAGACCCTTCAGCTGGGTGTTGGTCAGGCCCTTGACCTGGGTGGCCGAGAGACCGGCCATCTGGGTCTCGTTCAGAGCCGACAGGTTGGTGGCGTTCAGGGCCGCCAGCTGCAAGAGGCTCAGCGCCGCCAGCTGGGTATCGGCCATGGCACCGGCCTGGGTCGTGTTCAGGGCGGTGATCTGCGAGGTGGTCAGGCCCTTGACCTGGGTCGTGCTCAGCGCCGCGACCTGGGTGTCCTTCATGCCGAACAGCATGCTGGGGCTGAACGACCCCACCTGGGCCGCTGACAGGGCGGCGATCTGGGTGGTTGTGAAGTCAGAACCAATGTCCAGATCATCCATCGCCGCGAGTTGGGTGGTGGTGATGGCCTTGACCTGGGTCTCGTTCAGCGCCCCGAACTGGGTGGCGTCGAAGGTACGGATATTGCTGCCCAGGGCCGCGACCTGGGTGGCGGTCAGGGCCGCGATCTGGGTGTCGACCAGGCTGTAGGCCTGATCCACGGTCAGGACCCCGACCTGGGCGGCTGTCAGGCCCTTGATCTGAGTGGCGTTCAGCACGTCGATCTGGGTGTCGAACAGCGCCTTGACGCTGGTCGTCGTCAGGCCGCCGATCTGGGTCGAGCTGAGCGCGCCGACCTGGCTGGTCGACAGTTGCTGGACGTTGGTCGCCGTGAACGCGCCGATCTGGGCCGCCGTCAGAGCGCCGACCTGGGTGGTCGACAGCTCGGTGATGTCGGTGATCGACAGACCCTTCAGCTGGGTGGCCGTCAGCGCCTGCACCTGGGTGTTGCTCAGGGCCGCGACCTGGGTGTCGGCCAGGGACGAGACATTGGTCTCGGACAGGGCCTTCAGCTGATCCGCCGTCAGGGCGCCGATCTGGGTCTCGGAGAACTGGGCCATGTCGCCCGTGTTCAGACCCTTCAGCTGCGTCGCCGTCAGGCCCTTGATCTGGGTGGTGCTCAGAGCGGCCACCTGGGTCTGGTCAAGCGCCGAGAGGTTGGTCGCCGTCAGGCTGGTCAGCTGGGTCGGGGTCAGGGCGGCGATCTGGGTGTCGACCAGCTCAGCGATGTCGGTGACCTTCAGACCCGCCAGTTGCGAGGCCGTCAGGCCCTTGATCTGCGTGGCGTTCAGGGCCGCAACCTGGGTGTCGGCCAGGGCCGAGAAGGCCGTGGCGGTCAGGACGCTGATCTGGGCCGCGCTGAGGGCGCCGACCTGGGTGGTCGACAGGGCCTGCAGGTTGGGGATGTCCACCGCCGCGATCTGCGCGGTGTCAGGGCGCCGACCTGGCCGGCCGAGAGCTCGCCGATATCGGTGGTGTTGAGGCCCTTGATCTAGGTCGTGGTCAGAACCTTGATCGAGGTCGTCGAGATGGCCGCGATCTGGGTTTGATTCATCGCCGAGATGTTGGTGGCGCTCAGCGCCGTCAACTGCGCCGTGGTCAGGGCCGCAACCTGGGTGTCGGCCAGTTCAGCGATGTCGGTGGTGTTGAAGGCGGCCAGCTGCGTGTTGGTCAGACCCTTGATCTGGGTGGCGTTCAGGGCGGCCATCTGGGTATCGACCAGGGCCGAGACCCCGGTGGTCGACAGGCTGCCCAGCTGGGTCGCGGTCAGGGCTGCGACCTGGGTGTCGGCCAGTTCGCCGATGTCAGCGGCCGAGAGCCCCTTCAACTGCGTGGCTGTCAGGCCCTTGATCTGGGTGCCGTTCAGCGCCGCGACCTGGGTGTCGACCAGGGCCGAGACATTGGTCGCGCTAAGGGCGCCGATCTGGGCGGCGCTCAAGGCGCCGATCTGGGTGTCGGCCAGATCACCGACATTGCCGGCCGTGAGGCCCGCGACCTGAGCCGTGGTCAGGCCCTTGACCTGGGTGGTGCTGAGGGCCGCGAACTGGGTGTCGGCCAGCAGGGTAACGCTGGTGACCGACAGCGCGCCGATCTGGGTGGCCGAGAGGCCGCCGACCTGGGTGGTGGACAGCGCCTGCAGATTGGTGACCGACAGCGCGCCCACCTGGGCGGCGCTCAGGGCGCCGACCTGGGTGGCGGAAAGTTCGCCGATATCGGTGACCGTCAGGCCCTTCAGCTGGGTTGTGCTCAGCGCCTGGACCTGGGTGCTGGCCAGGGCGCCGACCTGGGTCTCGCTAAGGGCCGAGACGTTGGTCTCCGACAGCGCCTTCAACTGCTCGGCGCTCATGGCGGCCACCTGAGTGGTCGTCAGTTCGGCCATGTCGGTGGTCGACAGGCCCTTCAGCTGGGTTGCCGTCAGGCCCTTGATCTGGGTCGTCGACAAGGCGGCCGTCTGGGTTTCGTTCAGGGCCGAGATGCTGGTCGCCGTCAGAGCGTTCATCTGGACGACCGTCAGGGCCTGCACCTGGGTGTCGGCCAGTTCGGCCACGTCCGTCGTGCTCAGACCCTTCAGCTGGGTGGCGGTCAGACCCTTGATCTGGGTGGCGTTCAGGGTGGCGACCTGGGTATCGACCAAGGCCGAGAAGCCGGTGGCGCTGAGCGCGCCCAGCTGGGTGGCGCTGAGGGCCGCGACCTGGGTGTCGGCCAGATCACCGATGTTGCCGGCGCTCAGGTTGGAGAGCTGACCGGTCGTCAGACCCTTGATCTGGGTGGTGTTCAGGGCGGCAAGCTGGGTGTCGGCCAGCTGGGCGATGCTGGTCGCCGCCAGGGCACCGATCTGGGCGGCGCTGATGCCGCCGATCTGGGTCGTCGACAGTTGCTGCAGGTTGGTAATCGACAGGGCCGCAACCTGGGCCGAAGCCAGCGCGCCAACCTGGGTGGCCGACAGCTCGGTGATATCGGTGGTCGACAGACCCTTGAGCTGGGTGGTGCTCAGCGCCTGGACCTGGGTGTTGCTCAGGGCGGCGATCTGGGTGTCGAGCAGGGCGGAGATGGCGGTGTCAGCCAGGGCCTTCAGCTGGTCGCCGGTCAGGGCGCCGACCTGGGTCGTCGTCAGCTCGCTGATGTCGGTGGTCGTCAGGCCCTTCAGCTGCGTCGCCGTCAGACCCTTGATCTGAGTGGCGGTAAAGGCCGCTGTCCTGGTGGCGTCGAGATAGGAGATGAAGTCAGGCGTCAAACTGCCCACTTGAGACGCGGAAAGCGATGCCAGCTGAGTTTCGCTGAAGTCGGCATTGTCGTTCGGATCCAGCATCTTCAGCTGGGTGGTCGTCAGCGCCTTCATCTGGGTCGTCGTCAGGGCTGCGGCCTGGGTCGTGTCCAGATACTTGATGCTGGTGGCCGACAGGGCCGCAATCTGGCTGGTGGTAAAGGCTTCGATCTGCGTGCCGACCAGGGTGTCGATGACGCCCGGGTGCATCACGGCCATCTGCGAGGCGGTGAAAGCCTTGATCTGAGTGGTGTTGAGGACGGCGACGTCAGCATCGCTCAGGGCCATGATGTCGGAGGCTTTCAGCGCGCCGATCTGGCTGGCGTTGAAGGCCCCGAACTGGGTCTCGTTCAACTGACCAATCATCGCGCCGCCCGACATCGAAGCGATCTGCGACGTCGTGAAGCCCGCGATCTGAGTGGTCTGGATGTCGGCGTTTTGCGCACCGATGAACGACGCGAACGTTGTCGCCTTCAGCGCGCCGATCTGGGTCGTGGTCAGGGCGGAGGCCTGGGTGTCGAGCATGGCGCTGGCCGCGCCACTCGACAGAGCGGCCATCTGGGTCGCGGTCAACGCGCCAAGCTGGGTCGTGTCCAACCCCTGTATTCCGCCCGTGATTGCGCCGATCTGGGTTGCCGTCAGCGCCTTGACCTGGGTCGTCGTCAGGGCCGCCGCCTGGGTATCGTCGTATAAAATGATATCGAGGTTCGTCGCCGACAGTGCGCCAATCTGGGTTGCCGACAAGGCCGCTATTTGGGTGTCGAGCAGGTCATTGACCGGACCGCCGCCCAACCCGGCAATCTGCGTCGTGGTCAGGGCCTTGACCTGCGTTACCGACAAAGCGCCCACTTGGGTCGGGCTCATGTAGTTGATCGCGGTTGTCGTCAGCGCGCTGACCTGGGTCGCGGTCATGGCTCCGATCTGGGTGCCGGCAAGAGAGAGAATCTCTTCAGTCCCCAGTGCCTTGACCTGCGAGGCGTTGAGGCCCTTGATCTGGGTCTCAGTCAGCGCGCCCAGCTGCGGGACACTGAGTTCGATAAGGTTGGTCGCCGAGATGGCGCCGATCTGGGTGGCGGTCATGCCGCCGATCTGGGTCGTGCTCAGTTCCTGAAGGTTGGTCACCGACAGGGCACTGATCTGGGCCGCGCCCAGCTGGCCGATCTGGGTGGCCGACAACTCGTCGATATCGGCCGTCGACAGGCCCTTCAGCTGGGTCGTCGTCAGGGCCGCGACCTGGGTGCCGGTCAGGGCGGTGACCTGGGTCTGGCTCAGGGCCGAGATGTTGGTCTCCGACACCGCCTTCAGCTGGTCGGTGGTCAGGGCCGCGATCTGGGTGTCGAGCAGTTCGGCGATGTCGGTGGTGGACAGGCCCTTGATCTGGGTGGCGGTCAGCCCCTTGATCTGGGTCGCATTCAGCGCGGCAGTCTGGGTCGCGTCGAGGGCCGAGATGCCGGTGGTCGACAGGCTGGACAGTTGAGTCGCCGTCAGGGCCGCGACCTGGGTGTCGGCCAGCTCGCCGATGTCGCCCGCCGACAGGTTCTTGAGCTGGGTGGCCGTCAGGGCCTTGATCTGGGTGGTGCTCAGAGCGGCCGTCTGGGTCTGGTTCAGGGCGGACACGCTGGTGGCGCTCAGCGCGCCAACCTGGGTCGGGGTCAACGCCGCCACCTGGGTGTCGGCCAGCTCACCGATGTCGGTGGTGGTCAGGGCGGCCAGCTGCGAAGTCGTCAGACCCTTGATCTGGGTCGAGTTCAGCACAGCGACCTGGGTGTCGACCAGGGCCGAGAAGGCCGTGGTGCTGAGCGCGCCGATCTGCGCGGCGCTCAGCGAACCGACCTGGGTCGTCGTCAGGGCCTGCAGGTTGGTGATGCCCAGCGCCGAGGTCTGGGACGGCGTCAACGCGCCGATCTGGTCAGCCGTCAGCTCGGTCATGTCGGTAGTCGACAGGCCCTTCAGCTGCGTTGTCGACAGGCCCTTGATCTGGGTCGCCGTCAGGGCTTGGGTCTGGGTCTGGTCGAGCGCCGAAATGTTGGTCGCCGTCAGCGAACCCAGCTGGGCCACGGTGAGAGCCTGGATCTGGGTGTCGACCAGTTCGCCCATATCCCCGGTCGACAGTCCCGCCAGCTGGGTGGCCGTCAGGCCCTTGATCTGCGTGGCGTTGAGCGCCGCCGTCTGGGTCTGGCTCAGGGCCGAGACGCCCGTGGCCGACAGGGCGCCGATCTGGACCGCGGTCAGGGCCGCAATCTGGGTATCGGCCAGTTCGCCGATGTCGGTGGCCGACAGGCCCTTCAGCTGATTGGCCGTCAGGCCCTTGATCTGCGTGGTGCTCAGAGCCGCCACCTGGGTGTCGGCGAGGGCCGAGACATTGGTCGCGCTGAGCGAAGTGATCTGGATCGCCGTCAGGGCGCCGACCTGGGTGTCGGCCAGATAGCCGACATTGGTGGTCGTCAGGGCGCCCAGTTGGCCGGCCGTCAGGCCCTTGATCTGCGTCGAGTTGAGGGCCGCGAACTGCGTGCCAGCCAGCAGGGTGACGCTGGTGTTCGACAGAGCTGCGATCTGCGAGGCGCTGATGCCGCCGATCTGCGTGGTCGACAGCTGTTGCAGGTTGGTGACCGACAGGGCGCTGATCTGGGCTGTGGCGAGGGCGCCGACCTGGGTCGAGGACAGCTCGGTGATGTCGGTGGTCGACAGACCCTTCAGCTGGGTGGTCGACAGAGCCTGGACCTGGGTGTTGCTCAGAGCGGCGATCTGGGTGTCGACCAGCGCCGAGATATTGGTCTCGGTCAGGGCCTTCAGCTGGTCGGAGGTCAGGGCGCCGATCTGGGTGGTCGACAGCTCGCCCACGTCGGCGGTGCTGAGGCCCTTGATCTGGGTGGCGGTCAGACCCTTGATCTGCGTCGTGCTGAGCGCGGCGGTCTGGGTGGCGTCCAGGGCCGAGATGTTTGTCGTCGACAGGCTGGACAGCTGGGTCGGCGTCAGGGCTGCGATCTGCGTATCGGCCAGTTCGGCCATGTCGCTGGTGGTCAGACCCTTCAGCTGGGTCGCCGTCAGGGCCTTGATCTGTGTGGCGTTCAAGGCCGCAGTCTGAGTGGCGTCGAGCGCGGACACACCCGTGGCGCTGAGCGACGAAACCTGGGTCGCTGTCAGGGCCGCGACCTGGGTATTGGCCAGTTCAGCGATGTCGCCGGCGGTCAGGGCGGCCAGCTGCGAGGTCGTAACACCCTTGATCTGGGTGGCGTTGAAAGTTGCGACCTGGGTGTCGGCCAGGGCCACAAAATTGGCGGCGCTCAACGAGCCGATCTGCGAGGCCGACAGCGCGCCGGTCTGGGTGGTCGACAGCGCCTGGACCTGGGTGTTGGCCAGAATCGCGACCTGCGCCGTGCTCAGGGCGCCGACCTGGGTTTCCGACAGTTCGCTGATGTCGGTGGTGGTCAGGCCTTTGACCTGGGTGGTCGTCAGGCTCTTGATCTGCGTCGCGTTCAGAGCCGCCGTCTGGGTGGCGTCGAGCGTCGACAGGCTGGTTGCCGTCAGGGCGGAGACCTGCACGGCCGTCAGGGCACCGACCTGGGTGTCCAGCAGCTTGCCGACGTCGGTGGTGCTCAGGTCCTTCAGCTGGCCGGTCGTCAGACCCCGGATCTGGCTGACGTTGAGCGCGGCCACCTGGGTGTCGGCCAGAGCCGAGATCTGGGTCGACGCCAGGGTTCCGAGTTGCACGGCCGACAGGGCTCCGACCTGGTTGGTCGAAAGCTCGCCGATGTCGGTCGTGCTCAGGCCCTTCAGCTGGGTCGCCGTCAGGCTGCCGATCTGGGTGGTGGACAGCGCCGCCACCTGGGTGACGTCAAAGGTCGAAACCTGGGCACCCGACAGCGCGCCCAGCTGGGCAACCGTCAAGGCCTGCACCTGCGTGTTGGCCAGTTCGCTGATGTCAGTTGTCGTCAGACCCTTGAGCTGGGTCGCCGTGACACCCTTGATCTGGGTGGTCGACAGGGCGGCGACTTGCGTGTCGACTAGGCCCGAGAACTTGGTGGCCGACAGCACACTGACCTGCGTCGCGCTCAGCGCGCCGATGTGGGAGGTGTCAAGGCCGGCGAGTTGGGTCGATGTCAGGGCCGAGACCTGCTGGCCGCTGAGGGTCGTCAGCTGACTGACATCGAAGACCACGCTGGGCGCGAACTTCGGGATCTGGGTGGTGGTTAGGGCCTTGATCTGGGTCGAGCTGAGCGCCGCGACCTGGGTATCGGCCAGGACCTCGATGCCGCTGGCATTGATGGCCCCGATCTGGGTGGAGCTGAGCGACTGGATCTCGGTCGTCGACAGGGCCTGGATAGCGCTGGCGGGAAGCGCCGAGATTTGAGCGGCGGAGAGGCTCGAGATCGACATGCAGCTGTCCTGGCCGGGGTCCGCGCGGAGCGCGCGAAACTCTAACACTTTTCGGAAACGGAGCCTGGATGTGCGGGCGCCGACTCTGACCGACTCCGGTCAAGTTTCGGTAACCTTATTTTCTTTCCAACAGGTTTCAACGGGACATGCGGCCGCAGTCCCGGGACACGCCGGACAAAGACCTCAGAAGATCGAGATCAAACGTCGAGATCTGCATAAAAGCCTTCAATATCAGAGCCTGAGCAGGCAAATGAAGCGATGGTTTTTCTGCTCACCTCGCTGCGTGCGGCCTCTTCAAGGCGTGTAATTCAAGGCCCTGATCGCCACCATGGTGACTACCGACGATGTTTGGCCAGGCAAGGTGATTCTCTGGTTCCTTAAGCAACGCGCTTAATTTCGGTTAGTCAGTTGGTTCTGGCCGGCCGAAATCCGCTCCACTGTCGCCGCCAGAAGATAGCCCTCATACCTCATGGTGCGGATCAATTTTCAGCCACTTTCGACATGGCTCGACTTGGATCTCAGACGGCTCATGGTGACAGTGATCTGCTGTGACCCGACCTCGTCGGTGGCGTCATCATTGTCGTCATCCAGGTCGTCGTCGTCGTCGGTGGCGACCACATAGGCGGCGATCGAGCCGGTGTTCCACAGGGTGTCGGCCACCGCGCCTGAGGCCTTCAGGGTGTCCACCCTGTCGGCCGTGACCTTCACGTCATCAGCCGCGCCGCCATTGGGGCTGGAGGTGCTGATCGGCGTCGTGCGGCTGCGGCTGGTGATCTCCACCTCGGCCAGGGCGGCGGCCGCGCAGACGAGCAGAGGTGCGGCGGCGGGCGTGGCGGCGAGGAGTTTGCGCAGCATGGATAGACCTTCACAAGACGTCGCGAAGGCCTAACGAGGCTGGGTGGTCGGGGCGTGTCCGGCTTGTTGCCCGTCCGTGGGTCACGGAAACCTGGCGTTTCGCAACGCCAACGTCCGTAAGCCTTGCCGGAGGGAAAGGCGACTAGAATGCAGCTTTAAGCCCTGCCACCAGCCCGCTGCCGGCCCAGTCGCTGTCGACAAAGCCCAGCTCCGCCGTAAACGGTCCAAGCTGGCGCGCCGCCGAGACAGACCAATCCCACTTGCCGCCCGGGGCGAAGGCACCGCTCTCGTAGCCAGCCTGCACCGCCAACGTCACAGGTCCCGATGACGGCGACCATTGCAACCGGCCGAAGCCGTAACCGTCGCCCTCCGTTCCCAGCGTCTTCTGGCGTGGTGCGTAGGATCCGCCGACCGTCGCGGTCCAGGCGTTCCAGCCCTTGGCCACGGTGACAGGAAACTCGAAATAGGCGACATCCTCGCCACCGGGATAGGTGTAGCGCGTGACGGCGACATCGACGTCCAGACCCGCAACGACGGACGCCCAGCCCAAGGCATAGTCGACCTCGACGGTCGCGCCCTTGCCGTCGCCCCCTGCGCCGTATTCATCGATGGTCGAAGCCCAGACCGAGCCGTAGAACCCGTTGGACATTGATGCGACGACGCCGCCTTGCAGCGCGGATCTCTTGTCCGAAAGCGATAGGCCGCGATACCGGTAGTCGGAGACGACGCCCACCTCGTGGTCGAGGGAAATGGCGGCGGGTTCGGCCGCGAGGGCTGCGAAGGGCGCCGCCGCCAACATCAATCCGCCGACAAGCCGATACATGCGCGCGCCCCGGAAACCTGAAACCTTGCCGTTGATGACTGAAAAACCTAACGATTTGGCGATCGACCGGGGATAGTAGGAAGAGTTGCGACCAAGGGCCGCACTTTACCGGTTTCAAGTCTCCCTTCCTGTTGGTGGTCCAAATGGCGCAAACTGCATCCGCTTCAGAAACAAGGCGCTTGAAGTCGATCCACTGGATCGTCGGCTCGACCGTCATTCTGGTGCTGGTGTCGATCCTCGGCGGCTTGGCCCTGATGTTGTTCGCCGCTCGGCAGCTGGACCAGATGCAGAGCGACCGCGAGCGCGAACTGGTGCAGCGCACTGTGCAGCGCGACCTCAAGCGGATGACCCGCGAGCTGACCTCTGCGACAGTCTGGGACGACGCCTACAAGGCCATGGGATCGACCGTCGACATGGCCTGGGCCGACACCAATTTCGCCGACTACTACAACCAGTATTTCGGCCACGACATGACCTATGCCGTGCGGAGCGGCAAGATCACCTATGCGTCCCTGTCCGGCGTGCGCGTCAGCGCACTGACCCTGGGGCGCTTTCCCTCTGATGTGCAGATGCTGGTCGACGCGGTCACCGCCAAGGCCGCCGTGGCCCATGCAGCCGGCAAGCTCAATCTGGCAGGCGTTACCACCGCCTCGGGCCCGATCCGCTCCGGTGACGAGGTCTATTTCGTCGTCGTGGCCGACGTGATCGCCGAAACCGCCGCGATAGCCGGCACCCGCCCGCAGCCGCCGACCGTCGTGGTGTCCGCGCGCCGTATCAGCGCCAGCATCACGCGCGGCATGAAAGAAGACCTGGGCACGCCTGGCCTCACCCTTGCGGACCATTCAGCGCCACATGTGCCCGGCGTGCCCCTGGTGGATCCGGCCGGCAACGAAGTTGGCGTCCTGGCCTGGACACCGACGAACCCCGGCATGTCGCTGTTGCGCCGAGCCGCCCCTTGGCTGGCCGTGGGCTTCGTCGTGCTTGTCGGCGCGAGCATCGTGCTTCTGCTGCGGGTGGCGGAGTCTCTGAACAAGCTGGCCCAGAACCGCGTGGCCCTGATCGACGCCAAGGAACAGGCCGAGGCGGCCAATGTCGCTAAAACCCAGTTCTTGGCCAATATGAGCCACGAGATCCGCACGCCCCTGAACGGCGTGTTGGGCATGGCCCAGATCATGGGGTCTGATCAGCTGTCGCCGCCGCAACGCGAGCGTCTGGAGATCATCAACGAGTCCGGCCGCGCCTTGCTGGCCCTGCTGACCAGCATCCTCGACATGGCCCGGCTAGAATCGGGCGCCGTGAAACTGCGTCATGAGCCTTTCGACCTGACCTCTCTGGTCGAGAGCTGCTGCGCGGCGTTCTCGGGCGCTGCGGCCAGCAGGGCCATCGCTCTGGAGCATACGGTCTCACCGGCATGCAGAGGCGTGTGGGTCGGTGATCCGACGCGGCTGCGCCAGGTGATGGGCAACCTTATCGCCAACGCCGTAAAGTTCACAGACAAGGGCTCGGTGCGCGTCACTGTCAGCGAAACCCCCGCCGGCATCCGGTTTGAAGTCAGCGACACGGGCATGGGCGTGGCGCGGAAAGATCAGGCGCGGCTGTTCGAGAAGTTCTCGCAGATCGATCCGTCGATGACCCGTTCGCACGACGGCTCTGGTCTGGGCCTGGCCATCTGCCAGGAGCTGGTTGATCTGATGGGCGGGAGGATCGGCGTCGATAGCGAAGCCGGCGTCGGCTCGACCTTCCACTTCGAAGTCCCGCTTGAGCAGTCGCGGAGCGACCGCTCCGCACCGCGGATGGCCGACCGGGTTTAGGCCTTCAGAAGCTCGAAACTGCCCGCCAGGCCGTCGACCGACGAATTGGCCACCCACAGGTCGAACAAGCCCGGCTCGACGATCCAGCGATCCTGGTCGCCGACGAACATCAGGTTCTCGCGCCGGATCTCGAACTTGACCTCGCGGCTGGCGCCGGGGGCCAGGGTGACGCGCTGGAAGCCCTTCAACTCACGCACCGGACGGGTCCGGCTGGCGACGCGGTCGCGGATATAGAGCTGGACCACGTGCTCGCCATGGATTTGGCCGGTATTGGAGACCCTGGCGGTGACGTGCAGGACATCACCCCAGCGCAGCCGGGGCGTGCTGAGCTTCAGGTCGCTGAGCGCGAAGGACGAATAGCCCAGGCCAAAGCCGAACGGATACAGAGCCTCGTTGCGGATCGACCGCCAGCGGGCCTTGTACTCCTGGGCGTTGGGATCCACCGGGGCCGGGCGGCCGGTAGTGCGGCCATTGTAGAAGAACGGCTCCTGCCCGCTTTCGAGCGGAAAGCTGACCGGCAGGCGGGCCGACGGATTGACGGCCCCGAACACCACGTCGGCGACGGCGTTGCCCATCTCGCTGCCCAGAAACCAGGTGGCCAGGATCGCCTTGGCGTCGCGCACCACGCCTTCCAGGGCGATGGCGCGGCCGTGGCGCAGCAGGACGACCACGGGCTTGCCGGTCGCGGCGATGGCCTCGGCCAGACGCTGCTGAACGGGCGGGATGCGGATGTCGGTGCGCGACTTGGCCTCACCGGTCATGTCCTGGCTTTCGCCCACCGCCAGCAGCACGATGTCGGCGGCCTGAGCCGCCGCCACCGCCCGCTCGAAACCGCCGGCGAGCGTGGTCTCGACCTCGCAGCCGCGCTCGACGATCAGGCTGGCCGGATCGGTCATGGCGGCGCGCAGGCCGCTGGCCAGATCGACATTCAGACTCTTGTCGCCAAAGAAGGCCCAGGGCCCCACGACATTGTCGCGATCCTCGGCGAACGGACCGATCAGGGCCAGCCGCTTGCCGCCGCGCGGCAGGGGCAGGATGGCGCCTTCGTTGCGCAGCAGGACGATCGAGCGCGCCCCGGCCTCGCGGCTCAGCTGGCGCAGGGCCGGCGTCGCGGTGCGCATCGCCTCGACCTTGTCATTGATCGAGCGATAGGGATTGTCGAACAGGCCTAGCGCTTCCTTCAGCGCCAGCACCCGGCGTACCGAGGCGTCGACCACCGCCATCGGCACATCGCCCGAGGCGGTCAGCTCCCGCAGGTAGCGAAGATAGAGGCCGCTCTGCATGCTGATGTCGACACCAGCCAGGATCGCGAGCCGCGCAGCGTCTCGGTCGTCGGCGGCGTAGCCGTGGGCCACCAGTTCCTGGTCGGCGGTGTAGTCGGAGATCACCACGCCCTTGAAGCCCCACTCCCCGCGCAGCACGTCGGTCAGCAGGCGGCGGTTGGCGGTAGAGGGCACGCCGTTGATGTCGTTGAAGGCCGACATGGTGGTCAGAGCCCCGGCCGCGAAGGCCGCCTGGAACGGCGGCAGGTGCACCTCGCGCAGCGTAGCTTCCGACAGTTCGACGGCGTTGTATTCCAGCCCAGCCGTCACCGCGCCATAGGCGGCGAAGTGCTTGGGGGTGGCCAGCATGCTGTCCTCGGCCTTGAGGTCCTTGCCCTGGAAGCCGCGCACCCGGGCCGCGCCCAGCACCTCGCCCAGATAGACGTCCTCGCCGGCGCCTTCGGCCACCCGGCCCCAGCGCTGGTCACGGGCCACATCGACCATGGGCGCAAAGGTCCAGTGCAGGCCCGAGGCGCTGGCCTCGGACGCCGCGGCGCGGGCCGTCCGCTCGCACAGGTGGGGGTCAAAGCTGCCCGACTCGGCCAGCGGGATCGGGAACACGGTGCGGAAACCATGGATCACGTCGGCGGCGAAGATCAGCGGGATCTTCAGGCGCGAGCCCTCAACGGCCGCCTTCTGGGCCTCCAGGGCCCCGGCCGTGCCCATGCCGTTCATCAGCACGCCGATGCGGCCGGCGCGGGTCTCGGCCAGCAGGGTCTGGGCGTTGCGGATATTGACCAGCGGATTGATGTCGCCGATCGGCGGGCGGATCATGTCGGCGAAGCACGACAGCTGGCCGGCCTTCTCCTCGATGGTCATCTGGGCGAGCAGAGCCTCGATCCGGTCGGACGCCCGAACGGTCGCGCGGGCCGGGGCGGTAACGGAATATCCCGCCAGGGCCGCCGCGCCGGCGAGCATGGACCGACGGCTTAGCCCGGACCGGCCGTCTTCACTCGCCTTCGACACCATCGATTCCCTTTAAGCGCCTGAGGCGGGCAAACTCGCCGCTAACGTCGACAGGCGCAACCGCGCTCGCCTATTCGGCGGCCTGGACGGCGTCGGCTGGTGTACGCCCCGCGTTGTAGACATCCAGATCGAGGATGCCCTCGCGCTTTGCGACCAGGGTCGGGACCAGGGCCTGGCCGGCGACGTTCACGGCCGTGCGGCCCATGTCGAGGATCGGATCGATGGCCAGCAGCAGGCCCACGCCTTCCAGCGGCAGGCCCAGGGTCGACAGGGTAAGGGTCAGCATCACCGTCGCGCCGGTCAGACCCGCCGTGGCGGCCGAACCGATCACCGAGACGAAGACGATCAGGAAATAGTCGGTCAGGCCCAGATGCAGGCCGAAGAACTGGGCCACGAAGATCGCCGAGATCGCCGGATAGATGGCTGCGCAGCCGTCCATCTTGGTGGTCGCCCCCAGCGGCACGGCGAAGGCCGAATAGGCGCGCGGCACGCCCAGGCTCTGCTCAGTCACCGCTTCGGTCATCGGCAGGGTGCCGACCGACGAGCGCGACACGAAGCCCAGCTGGATGGCGGGCCAGGCGCCGGCGAAGAACTTCAGCGGATTGAGGCCATTGGCGGCCAGCAGCGCCGGATAGACGACGAACAGCACCAAGGCGAGGCCGATATAGATGGCGCCGGTGAACGCCCCCAGCTGGCCCAGGGTGGACCAGCCATATTGCGCCACGGCATTGCCCAGCAGGCCGATGGTGCCGATCGGGGTAAGCCGGATCACCCACGACAAAACCTTGCGCACCACGACCAGGGCCGAGGCGTTGAAGGCCAGGAAGCCCTTGCCCGCCTCGCCGGCCTTCAGGGCCGCAACGCCGGTCACCAGCGAGATCACCAGGATCTGCAGCACATTGAACGACAGCGAGGTCTTGGCCGCGCCGGCGTCATTGATCGTGGTCGAGGCGGTCAGGCCCAGCACATTGGCGGGCACAAGGCCGGTCAGAAAGTCGAGCCACGATCCGCTGGTCTTGGGGGCGTGGGCCTGAGCAGCGGCGACCGTGGTGTGCAGGCCCGGCTGCAGGATCAGGCCCAGGGTGATGCCGATCAGCACGGCGATCAGGGCCGTGACGGCGAACCAGAACAGGGTGCGCCAGACCAGGCGGGCGGCGTTCTGCAGTTCCGCCAGATTGGCGATGCTGGCGACAATGGCGGTGAACACCAGCGGCGGCACCAGCACGCGCAGCAGTTGCACGAAGATTGAACCGACCTGGCGCAGGGTTTCGGCGAGGGCGAAACCCGCCTCACCCTTGGCCGGACCCAGCTCGCGGGCCAGCAGGCCCAGGCCCAAGCCGATGACCATGGCGATGAGCACCTGGAAGCCGAAGCCGCTGATGAAGCGGGATTTGGAAGTTGCGGCGGCCATGATCGATCCTGAAAACTGTCTTGGACGCCAATGTCGTGCGGATAAGTGGGATTTACCAGCACGGTTTTCCGAGAGGGGCTTTAGGAAAGCTGGAAGGTTTCCCCAAATGCAGAACGCCCGCCGGCGCCCTTTTCGGGGCAGCGACGGGCGTCTGTGACGATCATGCGTGAGCGGTCAGTGACCGCCGCCGACCACGTCCTCGGTGATCTCGTGGACGGGCGCCTTTTTGGCGGCCAGCGCGAACCACAGGACATAGACGTAGCAGACCAGCGGGGCTGCGAAGGCCAGGGCCTTGGAACCGGTCGCCTGCTCGATCGAGGCGAACACCAGCGGCAGGACAGCGCCGCCCACAATGGCCATGCACAGCAGGCCCGAGGTCGCCGAAGTGGGCGCCGAGGACCGTTGCAGGGTCAGGGTGAAGATGGTCGGGAACATGATCGAGTTGAACAGGCCGATCAGCAGGGCCGCGCCAGCCGGGATCAGGCCGCTGGTCAGCGGGGCCTGGGCCAGGAACAGGTTCAGCACGCCGGTATGGGCGGTCGGCACCATGTCCCGGGTGACGATCACCACCAGGCACAGCGCGATCGCGCCCAGGGCCACACCCGACAGCAGCACATAGTCCTTCACGGCCTTGAGCAGGGCCGAGCCGGCGAAACGGCCGATCATGGCGAACACCATGTAGAAGGTGGTCAGCTTGCCGGCCTGCTCAGCCGAGATGTTGAGGATGTTGGTCTGCTCGAGGAACAGCAGCAGGTTCAGCGAGATCGCCACTTCGGCGCCGACATAGACGAAGATGCCCAAGGCACCCAGATTAGCCCATTTGGACTTCAGGGCGGTGAACGGGCTGACCAGCTTGCCGGTCTTGGGGGCTGCGTCGGTGATCCGCTGGCGCACCAGGAAGATGGCCAGGATGAACAGGGCCAGGCCCACGCCGATAGCCAGATAGACGTTCGAGACAAAGCCCAGGGCCTGCTCGCGCATGGCCTGGGTGACGACGATGTCCTTGTCGAAGATTTCGCCCTTGAGCAGGAAGTTGGCGCCGAACCACAGGCCGCAGGCCGCGCCCAGCGAGTTGAAGGCCTGGGACAGGTTGAGCCGGAACGAGGAGTCCTCGGGCTTGCCCAGCGAAGCGATCAGCGGATTGGCGGCCACCTGCAGCAGGGTGATACCCGAAGCCATCACGAAAAGCGCCGTGAGCACCAGGCTGTAGGTGTGCAGCTGGGCCGCCGCGATGGCGATGAAACAGCCGGCGACGATGCCGCCCAGGCCGACCATCACCGATCTGGCATAACCGAATTTCGACAGGAACGCCGCCGAGGGCAGCGACATCAGCCCGTAGGCGATGAAGAAGGCAAAGCCCGTCAGGTTGGCCTGGACCGGGCTCAGGGTGAAGACCGTCTTCATGGTCTTCAGCAGGGGGTCCAGCAGGTTGGTGACCAGCGCCCAGATGAAAAAGAGGCAGGTGACATAGACGACGGCCAGGGCGACGCCCTTGCCCTTCTGGGCGGTTGCGGAGCTCGCCATGGATCAGACCTCGTTCCGCGACGACCGGCTTTTCGCCGATCCATTCACCGTAGCGCGCATCGGCGCGCCGTACCCCAAGCCTGTCATGTTTCACTCCCCTGTCCGTCTTCGCGGGACGCGGCATTGCGTCCAGACGTGACAACGTTGTCAAGAGAGGGTGCGCCGCAGCATGGATTTGGGAGCGCTATCAGGGGAACAAAACGCCCAGCCACCGGTTAGTCCCACAGCTTGGGAGAGCTTCCATGACCGCCCTGTTCATCATCATGACATCCGGAATCTTTGCCGTCGCGGCCATCATCGGCCTGATCGATCTGTTCGTGCATCTGGTCTGCTGGAGCGCGCGGTCGCTGCGGACGCCAGACGCACTGCGAGAGCGCTCAAACGACGAAATTCAACGGCCCGCACAGGGAATCACCGCGTAGCGCGTCGCCACAAACCAATGTGCGCCAAGGTCCAGTTCGTAGGGCGCGTTCGGCGTCCAAAGGCGGCTTTCGAGCGCCGGGTCCAGCCTGGCCTCGGGGGCCAGGGGCGCGACAATCCACGCTGGAGCATCGGTGCCGGCGCACAACACTGACACCTTCGCCAGGGTTGGGACTTTTGGCGACGATGGCGCGCCGCCAAACGGCCTGCGCCAGTCTTCTCCGACCAGGCCGGCACTGATCAGGCGATCGATTCGGGCGTTCAGGGTGGTGGCCAGGGGCTGCGACAGCACCACCCCCGCGCCCTGGAACTTGCTGGCCCAGCTGGCCCGTCCCGCCAGGGTCCAGGGCTCGACATCCCCCGCCAGCCAGAGAATCTCGCCCGGCCGCTTGGCCAGCATGGCCTGCAAGGCGGGGTCTGGCCCGGAATCGCGCTGCCGTGTGACGTCGGAGCGGTTATCCCACAGCAGCAGGGCCAGGAGCGCCAGAGCGGCAGCGCCCAGCGCGGTTGTCCACGGCTTGAGCCATGTGGGTCGCGCCGCCAGCCCCAGGGCCAGGGCTGCGGCGATCCAGCCCGGCAGGCCACTGTTCCAGATCAGGCCGGGACCAACGCCCTGCCCCGGCGGCAGGACGGCCAGGCCCTGGTGCAGGCCCTTGAGCCGGACCAGCAGCCAGGCCAGCAGGACCAGCCCGGTCAGCCCGATCATCACGCCCGAAGCGCGTTTGGGCGCGCTCCAGGCGGCGCGGTCGCCGATCAGCGCGGCGGCCAGCGCCACACCGGCGGCGATCAGGGCGATGGCGCCCCAGCCGATATAGGTCCAGCCGATGATCAGAGCACAGAGGGCCAGCACACCCGTGGGACCGCGCCTGGCCAGCTCTCGCCCGCAGATGGCCAGACCGGCGGCGGCCAGGATGGCCATAAGAGCCAGGGTCCGCCAGGCCTGGAGCTGGATCGGCAGCACCAGCGACAGGCGGTCGGCCATCCAGGCAAAGCCCAGGCCCAGCAATCCGGCGATCAGGGCGGCGGTCATCAGGCGGCGAACAGGGCCCTGGCTCAGGCCGGCGGCCAGACCCAGGGTCACGGCCTGTACGGCGAGACGCCCCCAGGCCTCGGCCGGCCACAGGGAGACAAAGACGGTGGGGCTGCGGTCCTCGCTGATCGCCCGCCAGGCCGGATCCATGACCAGCAGCAGGCGCTCGGCCACCGGCAGGCCAAGAGCGGCGGCGATCGCCAGCAGCGCCGCCCCGGCCAGGCCGGCCAGTGACCAGCGGCGGTCTTCCAGACACAGGGCCACAAGCAGCACGGCCAGGCCGCACAGGGCCATGATCGGATGCAGGGCCAGGGCCGCGACCAGCATCCCGCCCGCCAGCCAGCGCCGGTCGGACAGCCACGCGGCCAGGGCCGCCAGGCCCACGGCCTCGACCAGGATGCGCGGCGTGGCGAGGGCCTCGCCATAGGCGAACACTTCATGCGCGCCGTAATAGGGGGCGACAACGATGACCAGCACGGTCGCGGCGCGGCGCCAGACGACGGGCAGGTCGGCCAGCAGGCGCGACATCAGCAGCAGCAGGGCCGCCAGCCACAGGGCCAGACCCAGTCCGCTGACCAGCAACACGGCGGCGTCCAGGCCCAGACCCTTCACCAGCCAGGCCAGGGCCGGGGTGTAGAGACTGAAACCAAACTGGCCGTCATGGGCGAAGATCAGGTCGCGGCCGACACCCTGCGGGTCCAGCCGCGCCAGGGCGTCGCCGAAATACAGCCGGGCGTCATGGCGCAGGCCCAGATGCACGCGGCTCAGCGCCATCAGGGATGCGGCGACCGCCAGAAACGCCCAGCGACCGATCCGCGAGGCCCCCGGCCCGCTCACGGCCCCGAAGCTCAAGACTGGACGCGAGGCGCGCGGAACAGCAGCGCCCGGCGGACGGTGAAGTTGAAGACAAAGACCAGTCCCGCCGTCGGGATCTTGGCCAGGCCCGGCGCCATGGCCAAACGCTCGACCCAGAAGGCCATCAGGAGCTGGGTCAGGACCAGGCCCGCCAGGCCCACGCCCAGAAAGCCGGCGAACTCGCGCTTGCGATCGGCGATCGGGCGATGGCGAAAGACCACCGAAACGCTCAGGCCATAGGTCACGGCGATACCGGCGGAAAAGCCGATGGCCGTGGCGACCAGATAGTTCAGCCCTGCCCCATGCAGGACCAGCAGCAAGCTCCAGTCCACCGCCAGGGCGGCGGCGCTGGCCAGGCCGTAGAGGCCCAGTTCACGCAAGGCCACCGGCAGGCGACGCCAGAGGTCGGTCACCAGGCTCATGCTTAGGCGGCGACCTTGCGCGGCACGGCGCGGACGCTGCTCAGGGCCTCGCGGGCGCCGGAGACGCCGGCCTCGCCATATTCGGCGTCTTCATTGACCTCCCAGACGTCGTGGATCGTCTCGCCGGCGATGATGTTCTCGGCCGTCAGCAGGCCGGTCATCATGGCGTGGTCCTGGTTGTTGTACTTGTGCATGCCGTTGCGTCCCACTAGGTGCAGCCCCGGGAAGTGCATCTTCAGATCCAGGCGGATCATCTTGATGTGCTCGGCATAGCTGTCGTCATAGACGGGGTAGGCCTTGTGCTGGCGCACCACGCAGGCGTCATAGACCTCGTCGGGGTTCATCAGGCCGATCTTGGCGATCTCGCGCTTGGCCTGGGCGATCAGGTCCTCGTCGCTCGAGGTCCACAGGCCATCGCCCTCGAAGCAGAAATATTCCAGGCCCAGGCACGTCGAGACGCCGTCGGGGATCATTTCCGGCGACCACGAGCGGAAGTTCTGCACCCGGCCCACCTTCACCGACGGGTCGTGGATATAGATCCAGTTGTCGGGCAGTTCCTTCTGCGGCTTGCCGATCAGCACCACGGTGATGAAGTCGCGGTACATCAGCTCGCCGGCATGGAACAGGCTGATCGGCGTGGGCGTCACGGCCTGCATCAGCTCGCGCAGCGGGGCCGAAGAGACCACGTCGTCAGCGGTGTAGATCTCGACCTTGCCATCGGCGCGGGTGACCTCGACGGTCCACAGGCGGGTGGCCTTGTCATAGCGCAGGCCATCGACCTTGCGGCCCATGCGCAGCTGGCCGCCCAGGGCCAGGATCTTGTCGGCGCAGGCCTCCCACATCATGCCGGGGCCCTTGCGGGGATAGCGAAAGCTCTCGATCAGGGTCTTGGGCGCGCGCGCCCCGGTTCCATTTGGGCCGCCAGCCCTGGCGCGGATGCCCAGCGAGCGCTTGACGCCGTCGATGATGGCGGCGGCCAGGTCCAGGCCCTTGATACGCTGGCTGGCCCAGTCGGCCGAGATCTCGTCGCAGCTCATGCCCCAGACCTTCTCGGTGTAGGTCTTGAAGAAGATCGAGAACAGCTTCTCGCCGAACTGGTTGCGCACCCACTGGTGGAAGGTGGTCGGATCCTTGATC